>NZ_JAEMVA010000067.1 GCF_029215955.1 Sulfurimonas sp. SAG-AH-194-I05 | reverse complement strand
TATTCCTAATTTTATTATTTATTCTAAGAATAGTGTTACAATAATACTCATATACTAATAGAATATGATAAATATGATAAATATAGCCATTATATAAATAAATTATATATTAATATCTATTATTATAAATTATAGTTATAATAATAGATATTATACTTCATTTAATAGAATAATGTCACTTTTATGTGATTATAAACTAAGCTTTAATTTAATTTTGTGATATATAATGTGATAAGAAATTAATAAAATTCTAATTACAAAGGAAATTAAATGAATAAGAAAATTAAGTTAGCATTAGCTGTAGCCTTAGCTTTAGGTACAACGTCTGCATTTGCTACAAATGGAGACCTAATGATAGGTCAAGGTGCTGAGTCACGAGCTATGGGTGGAGTTGGAATTGGTAAAAGTTTTGGAGCTTCTTCTATATTAGCCAATCCTGCTCTTATATCTAGCGTTAAGAATAAAGAATTTACAGGCGCAGTTACATTTTTTATGCCAGATGTGCAAGCAAAATCTAATGCATTTGGTGCTACCGGTACTACAACTGATTCGGATGCTGATTTGAGTATTATTCCTGAAGTGTATTATGCTTCTAGAATTAGCGATAATTTAGTTTATGGTATCGCTATTGCTGGTACTGCAGGAATGGGTACTGATTACAATGACGCACCAATTGCTAATGTTAATTTAATGAGAACAGAGTTAGCTTTATTAAAAGTGTCTGTACCATTTGCTTATACAACTAATAATCTTACTATGGCTATTGAGCCGGTATTACAATACGGTACATTAGCTATTAGCCATACAGCACCTCCTGGTCCTGCACAAGATAATGATGGATCAGATATTGGATTCGGTTATGAATTAGGATTATCGTATCAAGCTACTTCTGCTCTTAATTTAGGGCTAGTATATAAATCACCAATATCTATGTCATATAAAGATGTTTTAAGTAGATCTATTGCATCATTTAATCAAACAGCGAATATTACTTCTGGAGATAAATTAGAACAACCTGAAGAAATTGGTATTGGTATTTCATATACTAGTGGGTCAAGTACTATTGCATTAGATTATAAAACAATTGCTTGGGGAAGTGCAGATGGATATAGAGATTTTGGATGGGATGATCAAACTGTACTATCTATTGGTTATGAATATGCAACAGCCAAATGGGCACTTCGTGCAGGTTATAATCATGCGAAATCTCCAATATCTGAACAAGCAGAGACTGGTAACGGACTTGGATCGACTCAAAACTTTTTTAGTTTGTCAGGTTTTCCCGGTATAGTTGAAAGTCATTATGCATTTGGTGGAGGATATGCTTACTCAGATAGTATTGATATTGATGTTGCATTTATTATAGCAGCTGAAAATAAAGAATCGTTTACTACTTCTGCATTTGGTGCTGGTAGTACTGTTGACGTAATTCATTCGCAACAATCATTGACTCTAGCTTTAACGTATAAATACTAACTTTCTTTTCATACTTACAAGATTCTTTTTCTTGTAAGTAACTATTAACTTTAAATAAAAAAACTTATGATACAATTATTCTAAATTTTTTGTGACTATTTTGTGATTAATAGTTTACAGTGTATATAAGGATCTACAATGATAAAAAATATTATCAAAACAACAGTTGCGTTATCTCTTGCTGCTACTATGGCTTATGGTGCTAATGGCGCTAGACTGAATGTAATTAAGGGTGATGTTGGTGAGAAGTACGAACACCTTCTTTCTGAGAGTTTAGAAAAAGATGTAGGTTTTAGTATATCTGATCCACATGAGAGAATTAATGATGCTTATGCTAAAAGATATGGTAATAAAACAGATCCAGATTATGATAAAGATTGGGCAAGAAACTTAGATAACCTTGGTTTCTTTTCTATGACAAATGATAAGGCAATGCATAGTATTTTAAAGATTGCTCCTGAAGTTGCTGGTTTTGCTCCATTTAATCTTCTTGCATATAAAAAAGCAGATGAAGATAAAACATATATCGGTCATCTTGATCCAACTACCATGTTAAATATTGTAGGCACTACAGATAAAAAAGCAAGAGAAGATTTTATTAAATCATTTGATCCTTTAGATAAATGGGTTCAAGATAAGTTAGGTGGTAAGGTTGAAGTTGCAACTTTTGATGCACTTCCTGCAAGAACTATGATGCAATTTGAAATACAATTTGAAAGACCAGCTGATTTAGCCGATTATATTGATGAATTTCAAGAAGGTTTTGAAGAAAAATTTGAAGATAAAAAGTATATTATTGCTGGATATAAAAATTATAAAGAAACATATGAAGACTTAGGAATGGATTTTGAAGAGTACGATGCATTTTTTGTGTATTCTTTATGCCATTTTACATTTTCATATAGTATTTTTAATAAAGGTCGTCCTGATAATGGAATATTTGCACCATGTTCAATGTATATGTACATTAAAAAAGATACAAATACTTTAGTAGTTGGTATGCCAACACTTGCTAACTGGATTGCAGTTACAAATATTAAAGATCCCGTAAAAATACAATGGGTTAAGAAAATTGACACACAGATTATTTCACTTATGAAAGAATTAGGTGCTAAAGAAATTTAAGTAAAAAAGGACTTATTCTATGAAAAATTTATTATTATCGTTACTTGTTATGTTTGGGGCTACTGCTTCTGTAAGTGCTGCTGATGTTAGTGCTTACCTTAGAGGTGCTCATATGAGTGCTAGCAAGGCAAGAACAGCTTTAAAAAGTGCTGGTTATGAAGTGCTTGTTACATATGACACTATTAAAGATGGTAAAACTATTGTTTTTACTAATGATACTTTAAAAGCTGAAGCTGCAAAAGAAAAACGTGCACATGCTGCGATTTTACGCCTTTTTGTTGATGATCAAGATAAAAGTATAAATATTACTAATCCTCTTTATTTTGGAAAAGCATTTATGCAAGATGATTATAATAAAGAGATATATACGAAAGAATTAGCTAAATTAAATGCAGCATTTTACGGTTTGTCTGATTCTAAGGATAAGCTAGATGCTGATGATATTTCTGGTTTCCATTTCATGATGGGTATGCCTTATTATGAAGATCCTGATGAGTTAGCTACAGGATCTAATTCAGAATTATTAGCAAAGTTAAAGGGCTATAAAGATGGTAAATCAATTCTTTTTGAGTTGAAATTATCTGATAAAAGTACTTTAATTGGTTACGATCTTAGTAAAAGAACAAAAAAGTTTATTAAGAAAATTGGTCGTGCTAATGCAGCAGTTTTACCGTATTGTATCTCTATAGAAAATGGTAAGGCTACTTCTTTAGCTCCTAAATATTATTTGGCTATTTCATACCCTCAGTTAACAATGGGAGAATTTATGAATATTTCGACTGTTCCTGGGGCTATTGTTAAAGATTTAGAAAAACCTTTTAAATAGAACGTATTACCATGTGGTTTAAACCACATGGTAATGATTTTATAAAAGAGATATTTATTAAATCATTACTGCTTCACGTTTTCCTTCTTTTATCTCACCAATTAAATAACCATCAGTTTTAGAAAGAACTATTGCTACATTTTTCTCTTCAACTACAAGAATCATTCCAACACCCATATTAAAAGCTCGAAACATTTCATCTCTTTGCACATGCTCTGACATGAGTTCAAAGATTGGTAAAACTTTTATCGAGTCTTTTTGTACTTCTGCACGTAAATTTTCAGGAAGAACACGTGGTAAATTTTCTACGATACCACCACCTGTAATGTGTGCCATCGCTACTATTTCATTTCTTAGTGCTTTAAATGTTTTTACATAAATATTTGTTGGCTCTAATAAAGTTTCAATTAATGGCTTTCCATTAAAGTCATCATTAAAGTTTAACTTCATTTTTTCAAAAAGAACTTTACGGGCTAATGAAAAACCATTGGAATGTAAACCAGAACTTGGAAGGGCTATAAGTTTATGTCCTGCACGTACTAGTGAGACTCTATCCATTTCACTTTTTTCAGCTACGCCAACGGCAAATCCTGCAAGGTCATAGTCATCTTCTGAGTACATACCTGGCATTTCTGCAGTTTCTCCACCTATAAGAGCACATTCGCTTCTGATGCAACCCTCTGCTATACCTGCTACTACACTCGTAGCTACTTTAACATCAAGCTTTCCAGTTGCATAATAGTCAAGAAAAAAAGAAGGTGTTCCAAAGTTACATAGTAAGTCATTCACACACATTGCAACGAGGTCAATCCCAACAGTATTATGTATACCTGAATCGATTGCTAACTTTAGCTTTGTCCCAACACCATCAGTTGCGGCAAGCATTACGGGTTCTTTAAATCCTTTTGGCAGTTCAAATGCACCCGCAAATGAGCCAATTCCTCCTAGAACACCAGGTATTTTAGTTGATTTAACAAGTGGTTTTATATTTTCAACGAAACTATTACCTGCATCTATATCGACACCGGCATCTTTGTAGCTTATTTGGCTCATTTAGAACTCCATTTTAAAAGTATGAAATTATAGCTTATTAGTGTTGAGAAAAAAATTAGTGAGTGAAGGTACTTGAAATGAAGAGGGTGTGTTCCCCTAAAAGGAGAACAAGAATTTCTATAATTATGTTTTTGGTAAATCACATTGTTTTGTGATTAGGCATAGTGGACAAAAGTTAATTGCACCAGCGATGAGAGGAGCTAGACCTAAAAAGTACCAGTAGTTTGGAACATCATTTACTACTAGCATAGCACCAAAACTTACTGCTGCTAAACCTACGACTACTCTTATTACTCTACATGTTGCTCTTATTGCTTCTACATTCATATTATTTCCTTATTTATTGTTAATTCAGTCGTAATTATATCATGTATAATTTAAATTGATAACAATATTATCAAATAAGCCTTAAATATATGTAATTATTAAGCTTTTCAAAACTTAGTAAAGAGAAATATGCTAAAATCGCATTCATAATATATTAGGAAGACTAAAATGAAAGAATTTATCTATAGTGAAATGATGGTACATGTACCAGTATGTACAAGTAAAGTACCCGAAAGTGTTTTAATC
>NZ_JAEMVA010000066.1 GCF_029215955.1 Sulfurimonas sp. SAG-AH-194-I05 | reverse complement strand
TAGAAGAAGACTCAATAGAAGTAGAACTTCTCAGTAAAAAGTATGGAAAAAAAGTATACTACAATAAGCAAATAGTTTTAAATGAAGAGTATGGAGTAAGTGTACTTTGGGATTAAAGTAGGCTTTAATAAAATTTTTACTTTTATTTAGGTACAATACGCGTCCGCTTTGCTGTTTTAACAAAAATAGTTAGAGTATTTCTATCTTTAGTAGTGAAGTACAAAAGATAAAAGTATTGGCAAGCAAGAAAATTGCGAGCCTAAAAGCAGCAAAGACAAAGAATAAAAGGACTTTCCATGAAAGTTAGAGCTTCAGTTAAGAAGATGTGTGACGACTGTAAAGTTGTTAAAAGAAAAGGCATTGTAAGAGTTATTTGCAAAGTTAAAAAACATAAACAAAGACAAGGATAAGCATGGCACGTATATCTGGTGTTGATTTACCTAAAAAGAAAAGATTAGAATACGGTTTAACGTATATCTATGGGATTGGTTTACATGCTTCTCGCCTTATTTTAGCGGCGACTGGTATTGATCCAAATAAAAGAGTTTTCGAATTAAACGAAGCTGATGTTGCTGCAATAACTGCTGAAATCCGTGCTAATCACATGGTTGAAGGTGATTTACGTAAAAAAGTAGCTATGGATATTAAGGCTCTTATGGATTTAGGTTCATACAGAGGTCTTCGTCACCGTCGTGGTCTTCCATGTCGTGGTCAAAAAACTAAGACAAATGCGCGTACTCGTAAGGGTAAACGTAAAACTGTCGGCGCAGCCTAAGGAATTATAGATGGCAAAAAGAAAAGCTGTTAGAAAAAAAGTAGTAAAGAAAAATATTGCACGTGGTATCGTTCATATCGCTGCATCATTTAACAATACTCTTGTAACAATTACAGATGAGATGGGTAACATGATTGCTTGGAGTTCTGCTGGTTCTTTAGGATTTAAAGGTTCTAAAAAATCAACTCCATTTGCTGCACAAGCTGCTACGGAAGATGCAATTGCTAAAGCACAAGTACATGGTATAAAAGAACTTGGTATTAAAGTTCAAGGTCCTGGTTCAGGTCGTGAAACTGCAGTTAAGGCTGTTGGCGCTATTGAAGGTATCCGTGTTACATTTATGAAAGATGTTACACCATTACCACACAACGGTTGTCGCGCGCCTAAACGTCGTAGAGTTTAAGGAGATTACTGATGGCAAGATATAGAGGTCCAGTAGAGAAAATCGAAAGAAGATTCGGTGTAAGTCTTAACCTTAAAGGTGAGCGTCGTTTAGCGGGTAAATCTGCATTAGAAAAAAGACCTTACGGTCCTGGTCAACATGGTCAAAGACGTAAGAAAGTTTCTGAATATGGTTTACAACTTAATGAAAAACAAAAAGCGAAATTCATGTATGGTGTTTCTGAAAAACAATTCCGTGCATTATTCGTTGAAGCAAAAAGAAGAGATGGTAATACAGGTACAAACCTTATTACGCTTATTGAAAGCAGACTCGATAACATTGTTTATCGTATGGGTTTTGCTTCAACTCGTCGTTTTGCACGTCAACTTACAACACATGGTCACATCTTAGTAGATGGTAAGAAATTAGATATTCCTTCATACCGTGTAAAAGTTGGTCAAAAAATTGAAGTTCGTGAAGCAAGTAAGAAAAACGTACAAATCGTACGTGCAATGGAACTAACTAACCAAACCGGTATCGCTCCATGGGTTGATATTGATGGTGAAAAACTTTTTGGTATTTATACGCGTTTACCTGAACGTGAAGAAGTTGTTATTCCTGTTGAAGAACGTTTAATCGTTGAGCTTTACTCTAAATAATAGTTTAATAAAAGGCCTTAGATGACAAAGATTAAAACTACTCCGCTTGCTCCACAAGAGTTTGAGGTAGAACAAATTAGTGAGAATGAAGCAAATATTATGGCATACCCTTTTGAAATGGGTTATGCTATTTCACTTGCACATCCTCTTCGTCGCTTTTTACTAAGTAGCTCAGTTGGTTATGCACCAGTTGCTATTAAAATTGAGGGTGCAAAACATGAGTTTGACTCTGTACGTGGTATGCTTGAAGATATTTCAGATTTCATCTTAAACCTTAAAGAAATTCGCTTTAAGTTAACGGGTGATGCTACTGAAGCTGAAATAAACTATAGCTTTGCAGGTCCTTGTACTATTAAAGGGAGTGATTTAATCACTGATGAAGTTGAAGTGGTAACACCTGATGCTCCATTAACTACCTTAAATGAAGACTCAACTCTTAACTTTGTTATTAAAATTGTACAAGGTATCGGTTACGTTCCTAGTGAAGATATTAGCAAAGACTTAGAAGATGGATTTATCGCTTTAGATGCATACTTTACTCCTGTTCGTAGTGCTACGTACAAAATTGAGAAAGTGCTTGTAGAAGATAATCCTAACTTTGAAAGAGTAGTTCTAAATATTAAAACTGATGGACAAATTTCACCAGTTGATGCATTTAGAAACTCTCTTGAAGTTATGTATGCACAATTAGCTGTATTTAATTCAGAGATAAGCATCAAAGCTCCAGTTACGATTGAGAGAGTTGAAGAGTCTCCTGATTTAAAGAAATTAACTACAAACATTGATAGTTTAGGTTTAAGTGCAAGAAGTTATAACTGTCTTGATCGCTCAAACATTAAACTTATTGGTGAGATAACATTAATGAGTACAAATGACTTAAAAAATGTTAAAAATCTTGGTAAAAAGTCATACGATGAAATCGTTGAAAAAGTACAAGAATTTGGTTACGCAGTTGGTGCTGACTTAGCAGATGATGTTGTTACAGCATTAAAAAAGAAAATAGAAGCCTCACAGGCTCAATAAGAGGATATGAGATGAGACATCGTCATGGATACCGTAAACTAGGTCGTACAAGTACACATCGTGCTGCTTTACTTAAAAACCTTAGTATTTCGTTAATTGAACATGGTAAAATTGAAACTACTATTATGAAAGCAAAAGAATTACGTTCTTATGTAGAAAAACTTATTACAGTTGCTACTAAGAATGACTCTAATGCTCACAGAACAGTATTCGCAGCGCTTCAAAGTAAAGAAGCAACAAAAACTTTAGTAAATGAGATAGCTCCTAAATATGTTGACCGTAATGGTGGATATACTAGAATTACTCGTACTAGAATTCGTCGTGGTGATGCTACGACTATGGCATTTATTGAATTAGTATAATGCATTCAATAGCATGTGGGTTTCCCACATGTAGCTATAAACTCCAAATACCTTCCGCATTCTAAAATACTTTAAAAACAAGTGAGACAAAAACATGAGTACTTTCGCATTTGGAACCTACAGAATAAGCGAACATAATCCAGAACACATTCAAGCTTTACGAGAGGCTATAAAGTCAGGTGTACGCTTGATAGATACATCTTCAAACTATATGGATGGCTCAGCTGAGAGAGCTATAGCCTTAGCCTTAGAAGTTTTTGATGAAGATATTCAAGCAGAAATAGAAATAGTTTCTAAGTTTGGGTATATTCAAAATTCTAATATGCAGCTCCATAAAGAAACACCCTTTGAAGAAGTTGTAGAGTATAATGAAAATTGTTTTCATTGTATATCACAAAGTTTTATTGAAGACCAACTAGGTAAATCTTTAGCACGACTGGGAGTAAAAACTATTGGATGTTATTTAATCCATAATCCGGAGTATTATTTACTCGATGCAATCAATCGTGGCATTGACAAAGATGATCGCTTAGACGAAATGTACAAACGTCTTTTTGACGCGTTTATGGCACTTGAATTAGCTGTACAAAATGGAAATATTGCTTCGTACGGAATGAGCTCAAATAGTTTTTCAAAAAAAAGAAGCGATGAAGAATTTTTACCTTACGAAGATCTTTTAACATTAGCGGAAGATGCTGCAGGAGAAATAGGAAACGCACACCATAGTTTTACAACTATAGAACTTCCTATAAATATACTAGAACAAGATGGCCTGAAGTGTGCAGCATGGGCTAAAGAAAATAATTTAAGAGTTCTTGTCAATAGACCATTGAATGCTACGTATAATGGTCTTATGTACAGACTCGCTACGTATGATGAGAGCAGAGAGTATTTTAACCATTTTAATGCGCTCATGGAAGTAAGTGACAATGACACACTCCGTCCGTTATTTAACTTACTAGAACAGTTAGATGATACAAAGCATAAATTTGGATGGATAGGGGACTACGATACATTTCTTTATTCTGAAATAATTCCTCATATAAAAAAATCTTTAAAGCTACTTGATGAAGAAAATATCCAAACAATAGTAAACTATGTAGATATGTTTTTACAAGAATATAGAAAAATGGTAGCATATGAATGTTCTTTAAAGACAAAAGTAACATTAAAAGACTTTTTTATGAACTGTTCTCTTTCTTTACAAGAATGTGCGCTCACATTTTTACGTAAAGAAAAAAATGTCGATTATATCTTAGTAGGTATGAGAAAAGAAAAATATGTGCACGAAATTCTTTCTTTTAAAGATTAAAAGAGAGAGCTTAGTTATATATTTTATGACAGGTTAAGCGATATTGTCATATTTTATACGTATAGAAAATAAAGGAATAAAAATGATACCATTTAGTGATGAAGAATTAATGGACCCAGTAAAAAATGTTATAGATAAGGTTCGTCCATCTTTAGCCCTTGATGGCGGTGATATTGATTTTATAACTGTTAAAAATGCAAGCGTATATGTACAACTTAAAGGTGCCTGTATAGGATGTGGGAGTAGTGGTAACACACTAAAGTATGGAGTAGAAAGACAACTTAGAATGGACATTCATCCTGAACTCTGTGTAGTAAACGTTCCTATCGGTATGGAAAACGATATAGATAACCTATAGAAAAAGAGATACAATGCCAAATATGAATAAATTTAAAACATTAGCACAAGCAAAAGATAGTTTTTCACGAGCAGACTATAAAAATGCATTACGACTATTTGCTGATGTTTTACAAAATTTTCCTAATTCTAAAGAAGCATATAATGGTGTTATTCTCTCAGAAATGGCTATGAGTGGTGAGAGTGGCGCTGAAGCGCTCTTTGATTACTATGAAATTTTAAAAGAAGAAGACCAAGAAGTAGCAGATAACATCATGGGGGAAATCCTACAAAAC
>NZ_JAEMVA010000065.1 GCF_029215955.1 Sulfurimonas sp. SAG-AH-194-I05 | reverse complement strand
TGGTTCGATTCCGAGATTGGCCACCACCACTACACCTAACAACACTTAAAGAACCTTCTTCGTCTAACTTCATCTAACCTGTATGAGTCAAATCTATAACTTTATTTTTGTTTTATTAATCAAACTATTTTTATTTTTTGGCTATATAAGGCTATTTTGGCTTAAATTGATTCTACTATCCACTTGTAAAAAGGTACAAATGAAATAGTAACACCATCTTGTACAGTCTCATCTTCATTGTCATAAGTAACTATAAGACCACTTGTAAGCTCAAAATTTTTACAAGCATTTACTAAGCCTCTTATTTCTCTCTTTTTAGTTGCATCTTCACTCATATCATAAGTAACCTGTATGGCTTTGATTATCTTATTTTTTTCATTGACTATAAAATCACACTCACTTGTTAAATCTCGATAATAAAATAGTTCACTATGATTTCTTTTGAGTTCTAAAAAAACTGCATTTTCTAAAGCTTTACCTATGTTGTCTGAAAACTTAAACTCAGTTGCATTATTTAGCCCTATATCAATGCTATATATTTTTTTCTCACCTAACTCTTTGTTTACAAGTGATTTGTCATATCTATGAAGAGTAAGGGCTAGGTAGATGTTTTGTACATAATCTAAAAATTCATAGAGACTATTTTTCCCTATTTTTATACCAGCAGATTTTAGTTCGTTATATATTTTATTGATAGATATTTGCTTAGTTGATGAGGCGATAATGCGTTTTAGAAAAAACTTGAGTGCTACAGTATTTGTGATTTTATATCGTTCTGCTAGGTCTTTGTAGAGCAGGACATTAAAGTACTCTTGTAGTGTTTGGTTTGTGTACTTCTCATCCAAAAATAAGGTCTCGGGAAAAGCTCCATCTGTTAAAAATCTCTGTTGTGCATTTTTAATATAGGCTAAACTTTTAGATGAGTACAAATCAACCGCTATCTCTTTGAAACCAAGATACTCATCAAATGACAAGGGATAGACCTCAAAAGAAAGCGTTCTTCCTCTTAGGCTTGTTGCTATCTCACTACTGAGTAGTTTTGAGTTAGAACCAGTGATATATATGTTTTTACTGATAGTATCATAAACTCTTCTTACAAACTTTTCCCAAGCATCAATATTTTGAATCTCATCAAAGAAGAAATGGCATTCACTTAAATTTTGTTCAGGGTAAAGTTCTCTAAAACTTTGCAATGCTAAATCTAACTCATCAGTTTTTAAATCAAGTCTTTCATCTTCAAAGTTAAGAAATAGAATCTTTGTTTTATCAATGCTACTTGATAACTGATTTATCATATCGTACAAGATAGATGTCTTTCCACATCTCCTTACACCTATGAGAGTAATGATCTTTGTACTACTAATTGGTGGTTGTAAGTTGCGTGTTTTCACATCAAACTTATCAGAGAGATGAAAATCTCTGATTATCTGTTTTAATTGTTCTTTCTTTTTCATAAGGAAGATTATATATGATTATTTCTTTATTTTAGATAAGTAATAGGACACAAATAATTTCATAGTTATGAAGTTATTTATGCCCTCCTACTTACTTACTTTTTAAGTCTTTTTTTTTAATTGACAACACTCAAATCTATACACCATTATTCGCTCATTCAATATACTTTTAGAAAGACATGGATATAATTAATTCATATAATGTAAAGGTAAAAAATGTCCTTCTTTAATTCGAGTGTTAAATATTTAGTAAACATTTTATTTATGTTTTTGATAATGCTTTGTATTACTTTATGGTTTATGTTTTTAGTAGCCGAAGATAAAATATTTATGAATGAAAAATCTGTTGTCCATACGCATGAGACTATTTCACAAGCTAAATCTTTACTAACAAACATGATTGATGCTGAAACTGGTCAGCGTGGTTTTATTTTAACACTCGAAAAAAAGTACCTAGAGCCATACTCTCTAGGCGTAACAAAAACATATTCTGACCTTGAAAAGCTCAAAGAGCTCACTGTAGATAACTATGCCCAGCAATTAAAACTAACAAATATCGAGTTTTTTGTTAAAAATAAATTTTCTGAATTAAAAACAACTATTGATTTAGCTTCCAATGGTAAAAAAGAAGAAGCCCTTATCCTTATCAAACAAGATATCGGAAAAAGAGAGATGGACAAACTTCGTAAAACTCTCACTAGCTTTATTAGCGAAGAGCAGTCACTACTCAAGCAAAAAACAAATAAACTACAATCTGATATTTCCTTTATTAATACCATGAAATATCTTTTATCTTCACTTTTATTTTTAACTATTATTTTCATTTATATTATTATTCATAAAAAGCTTGTAGGTCCTATTCTTAGACTAACTGATAAAGTTAAAGCAGTTGCAAATACTACTATTTCTACTAGTGGTAGTAACAATGAGATAGCTTCTTTATCAAATGCCATTGAAATAATGAACCTAAAAATCAATCAAAATACTTGGCTCCAAGAAGGAACAGTAACCTTAAATAACACTTTATTAGGAAACTTAGATATCGCGCAACTCAGTACAAAGTCATTAGAATTTTTATGTAATTATTTACATGTAGGAAGTGGTTCACTTTACATTTTCAATGAAGACAACGAAACACTTACAAGACAAGCAACCTACGCATATACTTCTCAAAAAAAAGATAGTGTAATTAAATTAGGTGAAGGAACAATAGGGCAAGTTGCCCTTCAAAAAAAGCATATTCACCTTAAAAATATCACAGATTCAAATGTACTTATACAAACAGGTGAAACAAAGATAAAAACAGTAGAAATGTATGTATGTCCGCTTCTCTATCAAGGCACTCTGCAAGCTGTAATAGAAATCAGTTCACATTCATTCTTTGATACAAAATCACAAGAATTTCTCAGAGTGTCAACTTCTATTATTGCAACAGCTTTAGTAGGAGCGAAACAAGCATATAATGTAAAAAATCTTCTTCAAAAATCTGAAAATGATAATCTATCAATGTTACAAAAACAAAATGCACTTGATGCACATGCTATTGTTGGTATCACAGATACCAAAGGTACAATCACCTATGCAAATGCAAAATTCTCTGAGATTTCAGGGTACTCCAATGAAGAACTAGTTGGTGCAAACCATAGAGTAGTAAATTCAGGTACCTATGATGATGCCTTTTGGGATGAGATGTATAAAACCCTCAACGCAGGAAAAGTATGGCGTCACCCTGCTGTAAAAAATAAAGCTAAGAATGGTGCATTCTACTGGATTGATACTACAATTTTTCCCTTTATGGATGCACAAGGTAAAGCAGAATCTTATATTGCTATTCGTACTGATGTAACCAAAAGTAAACAATTAGAAGCTGATTTAATTGAAGCAAAAAAAGAAGCAGAAGCTGCAGCAGTAACTAAATCAGATTTTTTAGCAAGTATGAGCCATGAAATACGAACACCTATGAATGGCGTTATTGGTATGCTTGATTTACTTGCACGAGATAAGCTTACAAAGCAACAGTCAGATAAGGTACAAATTGCAGATGCTAGTGCAAAATCACTTTTAAGTGTTATTAACGATATTTTAGATTTTTCTAAAATAGAAGCAGGTAAAGTAGAACTTGAAGATATAGAGTTTGATGCACAAAAAGAACTTGGAAACTTTGCTAAGAGTATAGCTGTCACCATCAAAAACGAACAAATAGAACTTCTTCTTGACCTTAATTCGCTTGAGCATTATTTTATGTATGGGGATATTGGAAGACTGAAACAAATCTTAAATAATCTTGTTGGAAATGCTATTAAATTTACGCATCAAGGCAGTATAGTTATAAAAGCACACTTAAGTGATGTACAAGGTAACCATGCAAACCTTTGTATATCTGTTGAAGATTCTGGCATAGGAATTGCCAAAGACAAAATTGCTACACTTTTTGATGCTTTTACACAAGCTGATACTTCAACAACACGAAAATATGGAGGCACTGGCCTCGGTCTTAGTATTGCTAAAAATCTCGTGGCACATATGGGTGGAGAACTTAAGGTTGCAAGTGAACTAGGAAGGGGAAGTACTTTTTCTTTTTGCATAAATGTTACGCTTAGTGATAAGCAACCTGATTCTATGCCCTCTACGGATATTCGAGGTCAAGAGATACTCATTGTTGATGACAATGCTGTAAATATACACATTCTTACATCACAGTTAAAACTTTGGGATATAAAAGTAACATCTGCTTTATCTGCACAAGAAGCAATCAGCCTATGTACTTCACGGGATAAAAATAACTTTTTTGATATTGCTATACTCGATATGCAAATGCCTGATAAAGATGGTGAAACGCTAGGTCAAGAACTTTCTCAAATGGAAGTCTGTAAAAATATGAAAATGATGATGATGACATCATTTGGAAGACACCAAGATATAAATATTCTCCATGAAAAAGGGTTTGATGCTTTTTTTATGAAACCTACAACAGCTTCAGACCTCTATGATGCACTTCTAGTTCTAGCACATGGCTCAAAAGTGCAAGAATACGATACGCTATTAACAAAAGATAAACTGAATGCTTTCACGCAAAAAGAATTTCAAAATCCTCAAAATATAAATATTTTACTCGTTGAAGACAATCTCACAAATCAATTAGTTGCACAATCCATGCTCTCTATGCATGGATTAAAAGCAGACATAGTAAATAATGGGCAAGAAGCGATAGAAACACTTCAAGAACCTAATGCACTACAGTATGATATTATCCTTATGGACTGTCAAATGCCAATACTCGATGGATACCAAACTACAATCCTCCTCAGAGAAGGAAAATGTGGAAAAAGATACGAAAATATTCCTATTATTGCTATGACAGCAAATGCAATGAAAGGTGATAAAGAAAAATGCTTAAGCTTTGGTATGAGTGATTATGTCTCAAAACCTATTGTTAGTGAAATACTAAAAGATGTAATTATGAAGTGGATATAATAAATGGCAATAGATAATTCACTTTATGACGCACTAGAAAATGTGTATACAAAAATACACAATTATTTAAACAACACTCAACTAGAGGCAAAGCATTCGCTTATGATAGTAAAGCATGAAGAACTTGCAGCTATACTAGAAAAGTTAGATATTGAGGCTATTGAAGAGCAGACTGTTGCTATTGACACACTTCATGAACAACTTAATGCGATTAAAGTAATTGCAGACAAACTTCTTACAGACCTCAATGACACTTCTGATTCGATACATACTAAGGTAGTTAATGGACTCGATGAAA
>NZ_JAEMVA010000064.1 GCF_029215955.1 Sulfurimonas sp. SAG-AH-194-I05 | reverse complement strand
GAAAGTTCTAATTTTATTAGCGCACTCTTGAATATTGTCTACATTTAAACTATTTGATAAAGAAGCAGATAAATTCTGAGAAACTACATAGTTAGAGCCATTAAGTAATGCTAAGTTTATATCTTTATCGGAACCATACATAACTATAAAGTCATTAATTAGTTTATAGTTTTTTATACAGTCTATATTAGAATGGCTTAACTTTATGCCTTTTATATTCAAACCACTTTCTAATAACTTAGTAACTAATTTAGGTGTAAAATCCACTAATGTATTTTTTGGCAAATTATATAAATATATATTTTTATCACTATTAAGAAATAGTTTTTTTAAATAATCTGACAAGTCATTTTCTTTTCTATTAAAATAACTGTTTGGTAAAAATAAAATATCCTTTATCCTTGATTCAAGGTTTATAATATACTGAAAGTCACTAATAGACCAAAGAGATGGTGCTAGTATTATATTGATATTGTCATCTAAATTATTAGCATATAATTTAATTAATTGTTCTTTTTGAGATAAAGATATTAAAACTCCTTCTGAGGTAGTTCCTAATAAGATTATATTTTTTATAGATGACTTATTTAATAATTCAATATAAGCCAAATTAGAATTTATATCAATTTCTGAGTTATTAAAAAAACTTAAAGTTGGAATGATAATTTTATCTAACAAATTAATATATCCTCTATACTAGTACAGTTTTTTTCTTTATAAGTGATTTTTTCATATAATTCATTAGAAATATTTGAGATATTATCTAAGTTATTACTTATCAATAAATCAAAGTCGAGTATCTTTTTTTCATCTAATGTTTCACATAATTGTTTTATTTCTTCATCATAAGCAGTAATCCTCTTTTCTACTTCATTGCTATCATTTACATGCCTTACTTGTAATCTTTCTAAAGTTGTTTTTCTATCTGTATGAATTAAGACACTTAACAAATTTTTTAATCCAAAATCTCTAAATTTTTGTATGTTCTCATATTTGCCTACATGTATTACTGGTATTTTTCCAATGTGTTTTAATTTTTTCAATTCTTCCAGTGAAACTCCATAGCCTCTATCATATCTATAATGATATTGCACAAATTTATTATTTTGTGCCATATTGTCAAATTCTTCTTTTGGAATTAAATAATAAGTATCATCCATCTTTCCACCAGTGGCAATTTTATGTTTTTTAAAATGTACAAACCTATTGTCAAATTCTATTAAATTGTTTGTAATACTGTCTTTTCCCGAGGCAGGTGTCCCACTGAGTAATATTATATCTATTTTCAAAATTAATCCTTTGTTATAAATGCAATAGCATTTTCAATTTGCGATACTACATTTTCATCTGGGTCTATTCTATTATCAATTGTAAAAAAATCAATATCTAGTGTAGGTATTTGATGACTTGTTTTTTGAATATATTCAGTCCAATTATTTATTTTATTTTCATCTCTTTTCGCATTTCTGTCAATTATTCTTTTTCTAGCAGTATTTTCATCTGTATTAATCCAAATAAATTTCATACCTGCATCTTCAAATTCTAAATCAACACTTAAATCTTCAAAAAAATCTTTATCATTTATTTCTTTTATAAATGGTGCTGATAATATACAACTTTTTCCAAGTTCTAAATTTTCTAAAGATTGCTTCATTAAACAACTATATTCTAATGGTCTTATTTTTTCTAAATACTCTTTACTTTCTCTATCTGTATCACTATGTCCTAAACAAAATAAATAACTATCCACTAACTCTCTAGTTTGTGTATCTTTATCTAAATAAACACAATTGTTTATTTTTTTTGCTATTTCTTTTCCAATATATGATTTACCACTACCTGCCACACCTGCAATTATTATTAAATTTTTCATATTATTCCTCTAAATCTTTTATTATTGTATTATATTCATATTCTGATGTAGTTGTAATCAAAAAATTATCAAATATTATTTTATCACTTTTTTCACAAAACTTTGGTGTTTTGTTATATAAATCAGCAATATATCCGTTATTAACTCGAACTAAGTGTATTCCGGCTAAATGATCCCATGAATAATCATTGTTTGCACCACAACTACCTTGTTCTCTAATATAAAAATTTGCAATTCCTAGCAAGACTAATATATACTTTGCTTGACTATCCATTTCAATTAATTTATATTTTTTATTTAATAAATTTCTATATAGCTTTTTAGTTTTATGTTTTCTTGATATTGCTATTACATATGATGAAGTATTTATTTCTTGTGTATTTAATGATTCTAATTTTTCATTAAAAATTTCAATCTCATTATTATTTGTTGTAGCAATTACAATATTACTTAAATATTTTATTGATTTATTCAAACCGATAGAAGCTATGCCACTAAATTTTAGTTTATTATTACTTAATATACTAATAGCAATTGAGAATGTCAAATTATCTATAAAGCCCTTCGTCCCATCAATAGGGTCAATAAACCAAGTATTAGTAGTATTGTCTTTTAATATTTTTTCTTGCTTAATGATGCTTATTAGGTACTCTATATCTTTTTGATATTTTTTTAATGTTATTTTTGAAAAATCTGATGACAAGTTTTCTTCTGCAATAATATTATCGTTTGTAAAATATAATTTTATTGACTGTTCAATTATATATTGATTCACAATGTCTAACTCTGTTACTGGTGTATTATCAACTTTGGATTCCATCTTATCAAGCCTGAATTTCGATGAAAATACTGATAAAGTTATAAGTATTTGTTTTAATAATTTATATCGTTGCATTAAATTATTCTCTAATAACTTTTCATTTCTAATGTTAAGCAACAGATTAATCTGTGGTCATTCACAATAAATATTTCTGGTGAATCTAAAGATTGCTCCCCAATAAAAAATAACCAACTTTTTACTTTTGTTTTTTTATCTTTGTCTTTTACTTGCTTACTGTCATATATGGCAATATTAAGTTCTTCTAGTACATAATTTATCTTTGATTTAGACCAATCACCAATATTCACTTGTACTTTATAGGGAATTAATTTATTGTTTATCCAGTATCCATAACCCAAGTAAATAATAAGTTTATCATTGTCCTTATGAATTTTCTGCCATCCAAGAGGAGCATATAACAAATGATTTTTAGTGTATATAACAATTTCTTTACTGGATAGTCTACGTATAACATCATTATATGTATCTCCATATAAATTTGATATTAATAATGGTAAATCTCTATCTTTTGGAAAATTACAATAAGTTCTACATATTGGTCTAATTGTTCTTGCAGTCCATTTACTTGTAGTTGTGGATAGATTACTACCTTCTTCTGATTGTGAAGATGTTCTTTTTGCTAAATTATCATCTGCTTGATTACTTTTTTCTTTATCTATTTTGTCTCTTTCTCCAATCAATTCTAATTTATTTGGGAAAGAAGCTGGAAAACCCTGAGGAGTTGTAATTTTTTGTTTTTTCGCTTTTTTAATAAGCTCTATTTCGCCTTCAATTTTACACCATCCTTTATGTGGGTGCCCATTTAACTCTCTAAAATGTGGTCTTCTTTTTAAACCTTTCTCATATGAAACAGGATTAATTGGTACATTACAACCACGACATACATAAGCATCTTTATCTACATTATTAATATACCAAAGTTGCTCACCATCAACAATTTGCCCGGTATGTTTATCTTTGGCAGAATCCATTTATTACCTTAAATTATACTTTATTTATTATATCAAAGTTTAGATATAAATAAAATACTATTTTCTATTTTAATTATAAATTCACAAACAAACCCCAAATAATGGCAAACTTTGACTTTACTCCTATAAATAAAATAAAAGGAGTTCTCATGACAAAATTAGACATAACCAACAAAGTAGCCCTATTAACGGGTCAAAGTAAATCCACAACTGAAAAAATAATCAACCAAGCAATCGCAACTATCCAAGAAGCTGTATCAGCTGGATTGACCGTATCTCTTCAATCTTTCATTTCATTCACACCCACAACTAAAAAGGGTCGTGAATATGAAATTAACGGAATCAAGACTTTTAAACCTGAGCATCAATCAGTAAAACTAAAAGCTTCAAAGCCTTTCAAGGATTTAGTGGAAAATGGTATTCAAGAAGAGCAAAATGAAAAGTAATATTGAAATAGATGGATTACTATCAACAGCTTGTGATATGTTGAAATACCCTGATTGCTATGAAGAATTGCCAAGAATAGCTATGGTTCGTTCAATAGAAATTATCTATAAAAGAATAATGAAAATTGATAGTGAGATTTTAGAAGCTGATATTACACAACGAGAATATGAAGAAAATTTTGAAAAGACTTTTTCAGATTATTCAGATTATGATTTAACAAAAATAATTAATGCAATTAAAAATGATTATACAAAGGTTCAAGAAGAGCAAGATGAAAAGTAAAAAAATAAATATACAACCAAGAGAAGAAGATATACCTGTATTAATCTATAATTTAACTCAAATGTATAACTACCCTAGTATCTTTACGCAAGGGCATTGGGATATTGTGCTTGGTACACTAACAATGATATTTAAGGAATTTCCAGAGATTGAAGACTACTTAAAATCTTATGAGATAAAAGATGAAGACCAAAAGTATTTTCAACAAAAGCTAATAGATTTAGCAGCTGTGGCAAGAGAACCATTAGCTTATAAAGCACCAACAAAAAGAGGAGAAAATAAAATGACACTTGAAAATCTAGTATCTGTAGTGAAAGATAAGTTAAATGAGGGAAGTAAAGATATTTCAATTCACGAGGAAAAATCTGAAGAACGGACAAGCCTAGAAGGCACTTGTTTAGTGGAAATCTTAAAAAGTATCGCAAGTTCAAAAAAAATAGGAGAAAAAGATGAGTAAATCAATACCAACAATGGAAGAAGACTTAGAAATGCTAGATATGTGTGTAGAGATGCTGAGAAACCCAAATAGCAGTTCAGAATTAGTTCGTGAGGCTATGGGTGCATCTATTTTAATTGTTCAAGATAGAATTAAAGAGATTGATAGTCCCGTTCTGTCAATAGAAATTACAGAAGAAGAATACAACAAGCATTTCAAAGAAATATTTATCAAGCACGATGTAACTCGTTACAAACATTTGCTCTTACCTGATTTAGAAGAAGATTAGGACTACAACAAGGCATATGCTATACTACAACAACAAGCATGTAAAACTTCAGGATAATAAGCTTCATATGACTTTTATTATTCTAAACAAGGATAATAATGCAAAAC
>NZ_JAEMVA010000063.1 GCF_029215955.1 Sulfurimonas sp. SAG-AH-194-I05 | reverse complement strand
CCAACAAACGATATCATTTTCTTTTGTCCATGGCTTATGCATAAGCATATCATCTACAAGGATACATCCACTCTCCTCATTTTCGTACTCTCGTAAGAATGGTTTGATTGATTTCCACAATCTATCCTCATCATCCCCCTACGTCAGGAGAGTTGTCCAAAACTTGATGCTTATAAGTCAGTTGAGAATATGAAAAATTATGTTGAAAAAGTAATTATAAGAGATAGAGATATTTAACAGTCATTTTCATACTGAAATTTACCTATAGAAAATAATACACCAATAGTTAAAGCAATAAGTGTCATAATTTCATACGCTTGCATTAGCATCCTTTTTTATGAGACCATAATTAACCTCTGAATCATTAACTTGTCTTACCATTTTAATTTTTTAATTCTCATTTTAATTTTCTTTTTTTTCATTGCTTCATTAATAAGTCGAATAGTACCTATATCGTAATCTTTATATTCATTGTTATTCTGCTTTATACTTTTCATTACAGATACCATTATTCCGTCGTATGTGCTACATGAGATTAATATTTTGAAGGCTTTTTTTGCTTTCTTTTTACTATAATATCCCGTAGTCATTTTTACATTTGTTTGATTACCTTGCTTGTCACGTATTACTTCTAATGTATCGCCATTATCGTATTTATCTGCTACAACAGTAATGTAATAAATGGTATCTTTGTTCTTTTTCATTCGTATTTCCTCATTATTTATACGTGCATATAAACACTTAGCCACTTGATTGCTAAAAATATTCTTATAACATTTTAACATAGCTGACCAAGTGTTTTGCTCCTTTAGTAGTAATTCTTTCCTAAAAAGGTTTTAATTTAATTTTATGAGCTATATGAATAGTCTAACTATTTATATTCTCTGTATATCTGCACTTAGGATACAAACTGCAACCAATAAACGCATCATTATTATATTTTTCCTGTGCTTTTTTTGATTTTATTTTTTTGATAACGAGCCTACCCTCATTACATCTAGGACAAAATCTTTCATTATTTTTAGTCGGAACCTTTTTGCTAGATACCTGTTGAACATTAACTTCTTCTTTCTTAATCCTAAACTTTTTCGCGTAATCAAAGTAAAGAGGTATATGTGCGTCAATTATCACTTGTGCAATTTCTTTAGCTTTATCTATATTATATAGCTTACTGAGTAATTTAAATACATTAAATATACCGATACTATCTATCTCTTTATCTCTTTTACTTACAAAACTATCAGCTCGCTCAAAGCCATCTGGTAGCTCTTTATTAGTAATTGTCGTTTTTGGGTGAATAAGAACTTTACTCGATATCTCTATCCCACCAAGAAATTCAATTCTTTTTGAAACTAGAGAACTATCATCTAAAAATTCTTTTAATACTAAGGCATGTCTTTTTGATTGTTCTAGTGGATTAGGATATGTATTGGTTGTTGTAGAAACTACTTGAGTAATTGAACCGTCTAGGTTTATTGTCATTGAGCCTTTTAAACTTTTTGTTTCTAAAAGTTCGATACCAAACCTCGATATGAGTATATGGTCAAACTGAGCTATTCTTCTCTTATATTCAAGTCTTATATCATGTAATACAATAACATTTTTACTCTTTTCAAATGCAAAATCAAGATAATATGCATTCTCTTGTTCTGCTTCATCCCCTACTTTTAGCATATTAAGATCTTTAGAAATTAATTTTTTCTGAGATTCACTATTACTTCTAAACAATAAGTCTTTGAGGGTGTTTATTTGTAGCTTTTTATCATCAATAGTTTTTAAAATCATCTACTACTCACTTATTTTATAATTATTCTTCATAACAGGAGATTGTAAAGCATAAATACTCATTGAATACTAATCTCGCTCAGGAACAAGCATAGGAAATAAATACGAAGCCATTGAAGCGCCAATTTTGAGTCTTATTGATCCTGCTTTAGAATCAGATTCTATAAATTTTCTCTTTAACAATTGGGCAGTTACCCTTGATGCTGTTCTCTCTTTCATCCCTATAACATCAGGAATCTTCCCTCTACTGCATTCTCCAGTCAATAATAGATATTTAAAGATTTTTTCACTGTGCTTAGGTAGGGGTTCAATTCCTAAAAGCCCATCATTAACTCTTTGTACATATATTTCTATTTTTGAGGTAAGCGCATTAAGTTTTAAATGTTCATTCATATAAGCTACTTGATCTAATGAAATATCTAACATAAAATGAATAAACTCCGCTAATGCTTTAGAAGATAAAGCTCCTCTCCCATCTCTATCCCCTTGTCTAGGCATATCTGCGTATGCTAGATTATCTTTATACTCTTTAGAGTTTCTTGCAAGACCACGAGAGATGTTCCATAAACCATAACCACTCATTTTTATACTAGAGAATGCTCCATCAAGTACTAATCTTGCAGTTCTTCCATTTCCGTCTAAAAAAGGGTGTATCCACATTAACCTATGATGTGATGCTAATATATAAATAAGCTTGATTGCATCACGCGATAATAAAGACTTGCTATAAAGATGATTAAACGCATTCATCATACTATCAAGTTTCTCATTACTTGGGCAAATATGATTTCCAACTTTAACATCTCGTTCTCTCATTCGCCCTGGAAGTATTGTGTCTTCCATATTATTATGCGTAACATATAAAAAAGGACGCATACCCTTTTTAGAATAGAAACTTTTGTGAATGCCAAGTATGAATTCTTTATCATATGCTGTACTTGAGGGATTATTTTTAAAATATGTTTCACACTCTTTTTGTACTTCTATATGGGCAAGGGAGAGTATTTGCAAGTTTCTCTTCTTAGTATCTTTAGAATAGTCTTGTTGCATTGCTCTTTCAATATCAATTATATGAGTACCTTCTGACTCTATCTTATTTGAATAGTAACTATTTACTGTATAGAGAAGATCTTTAACTGCTTGAAGAACTTGGGGAGTATGAGAGCCTTCAAGTTTAGCTGCTTCTAGTAACAACTTGTCCGCTTTTTCTAAAAGTACTGGATCTATATTACCCTTTGTATCAGTAGGTACTATTGGTGTAAAATTCATAAAGTATCTTTGTCTTTAATTTTTAGTATTATAGCATAACTAATGGCGAGTTATTTTGCGTTATATTATTTTAAAATACTCCTTTATATAAGGGATTATGAAGAGTATTTAGTATATTTATATATAAATATGGCGAGTATATTTACGAGTGAGTATTATCTAAACCCTTTTTCAAGACGAGTAAAATAAAGGACTTAAATGCTAGCATTTAATTATGTGATATTTAAATCTCTTGCTATCTTTTCACGAAACACTCAAAAAGTGAAAAGGCTGGAAGGCAGTTTGTGAAATCAGTGGAAGAATGTTTGTGAAATTTGCAATTTTATTGCTAAATTTTGTTTTGTCATTTTAAGTTCTTTAGGTAGCGGTCGACTTAATTCCTTAAACCAGAGGATTTATTTTATGGTATCCACCAGTTGTTTTTATATCTTCCCAATTTTCTAAAAGTTCATCTTGATGGTCTTCTTCCCACTGGACAACGTGTCCAAGTACTTTAGATGGTACTCGACCTTCCATCACACCAATTGTTTTTATATTCATAGATGCATTGTGTTCTTTATATTTTTCCTTAAAATAGATTTGACTATTGTACGTGAATAGTATAAAATTAATATACTAAAATAAGTAAGGAGTATCATGGAAGATAACGAGTATATAAAAACATATGCAACAGGTATATTTATGTTAGAACTACTCCGTGAATGGAATGATATTGAAAGACTAGGTTCTATTGCGCTTTTATATAACACACTTACAAAAAAACATGAAAATTTTCATATACAAATCGCTGAAGTTAAAAATGCAAAGAAGAAAAAGCATAGTAAGAAATGTGATTTTTATATACTTGCTAACATACTATCAATGGCTTCATGGAAGGATATATCATCCTCCACAAAAGATTATACAATCTCAGCCAACACAGTAATACACTGTCTTTATATGCACAATAAGGATAATTTTGAGAAGTTATATGGACTTAAAAAAGATCTTTTTGTAAATATAGATAAAACACAACAAAAAGTCACATTAAGTAGTTGTAAAATAGCGAGGCTTCTTCTTGAATCTATAGAAGAAAAGATAAATAACACTAAAGAGGCTATATAATTAATGATAAAAAAATGAGATAATACTAATCCTCCTAATGAACTACCCCCTCTGCAAGCATTGGGGAAATAGTAGTGTAGTTTTCATTAGTGTCTTTGTTGAAAGTTATATTTTAGCTACCTCTTATTGCTACAGCTTCTGACATATATTTTTTAAACACTTCAACAGGATGGACATATTTTCCAGAGATTGTAATTAGCATATGATTAATATGTTGTGTAATTTCTTTATCGCTAATATTCTCATTTGAGTAATAGTTATTTTCATAAATAAGCTTCATATTTTTCATTGTACCCAAAACACTTCTATTTATTTTTTTAAAGTATGAAAAAGATTTACTTGACATAGAATCAATATACGTCATCTCTTTTAGTGGAATACTGTCTTTGAGCATGTGATATCGCAAATGTTCTAATACAATTTGATTGAGTTGTGGTAAATCTTTTTTTGTTACTCCATGTATAAAAATGGTATATCTTGAAGCCTCATGAGTCAATTGCAACACTTTTTTTCTATCAATAAGAAAAATATTACCGTGCCAAAGGGCATCAGGATTTGTAAAGTCTGGTAAGGGTAGTCCGGTACCCCTATCGTTTAGCTCTAAAAACTGTTGTAATTTTTTTGTATATAACACTATCAAATTAATTCTCCTTAAATAGATATAATATTCTTAAGCTCTTTTGTTAGATGATTATCTAAGCCATATTCATGAGCAGTTTACAAACCATCAGTAAAAACATTTATAACTAGATAATATTTTAAGAATCATCTCTATGGAATCTTTCCTCTAATCAAGACATAAAATTTTATATATGTAGGAACCTGCATTTGATATTTATCTAATCATTAACTTGTCTTACCATGTTAATTTTTTAATTTGCTTTGTAATTTGCTTTTTTTTCATTGCTTCATTAATAAGTCGAATAGTACCTATATCGTAATCTTTATAGTCATTGTTATTCTGCTTTATACTTTTCATTACAGATATCATTATTCCGTCGTATGTGCTACATGAGGTTAATATTTTGAAGGCTTTTTTTGCTTTCTTTTTACTATAATATCCCGTAGTCATTTTTACATTTTTTTGATTACCTTGCTTGTCACGTATTACTTCTAATGTATCGCCATTATCGTATTTATCTGCTACAACAGTAATGTAATAAATGGTATCTTTGTTCTTTTTCATTAGTATTTCCTCATTATTTATACGTGCATATAAACACTTAGCCACTTGATTGCTAAAAATATTCTTATAACATTTTAACATAGCTGACCAAGTGTTTTGCTCCTTTAGTAGTAATTCTTTCCTAAAAAGGTTTTAATTTAATTTTATGAGCTATATGAATAGTCTAACTATTTATATTCTCTGTATATCTGCACTTAGGATACAAACTGCAACCAATAAACGCATCATTATTATATTTTTTTTGTGCTTTTTTTGATAACGTGCCTACCCTCATTACATTAGGAGAAAATCTTGCATTATTTTTAGCTTTCATTTCCACTAAAACCTGCTACACTAAATATTTTAAAGTATTGATAT
>NZ_JAEMVA010000062.1 GCF_029215955.1 Sulfurimonas sp. SAG-AH-194-I05 | reverse complement strand
CAAAAAGATTACATTCGGCAATTGGCTATAAAACTCCAAACGAAGTTTATTATCAAGCTGCCAATAATTTAGATCCGGAAGGAGTAAAACTGTTACCACTGGTATCATAGAAAGGTGAAATAAGAAAACTTGTTTTACTGGTACTAAAAAAGGGATACATTATACTCATTTTATTGTTCTTATTTTACCATCTGAAATAAAAATATTGTATTAAATGGTTTGTTTTTCTAGGGAGATTATAGTCCAAGTGGATGCGTATTTACAAATGTCATAATAATGTTCTCCTAAGCCATTTAAAAATACATAGCCCTCAGATTTAGCAGTAATTTTATATTGATTTTCTAAGTATGGAAGGAGAGTTCACTTGACAAGGGGTATCCCAAAGAGCTTTTCGTTGAGTGCATCATCGCTAAGACTATTAAGTATCTCAACTGAAGATATGTCACTTGCATTACATCGTTTGATGTAATCTTGAACTGTAGTTCTAGCTACTCCTGTAGTACCTTGTATCTTTTGTGAAGAGAGATTTGCTAAAAGATATAGCCATAATACTTCTCGTGTTTGTTGCATAGTTATTTTCCTCATAGGACACCTTTATATAGAATGCAAAGAGTGTATTGAGATTGAGAGAATATCCCTTATAAAATGAAGCCGATTCTTAACTTTTTATAAAATCGCAGACTTTATAGAAAGTGGCCGAATCATCTCCGTCACAGGTGGCCGGATACTCACCGTTTTTAGTGGCCGGATGATTTCGCGATGGGTGGCCGGTTTGCTCCATTTTTTTTGCACTACTCTGTTTGGGATGCTTTTTAAAGACTACATTGTATCGTTGATATAAGAGGTACTTCTTTTTACTATAAAGCGTGTCTTGCACGAAGTACATAAAACTTTTTAAGTCCTTTTTTTGCTTTTTTGTCGAGTTTGTAAGAGATGAGTTCGAGGTATTTTAAAATATTTCTAGGGCTTACGCCTGTTTGTAATGCTGCTTTTTGTAGAAGATACGAAGGAATTTTCACTTTTTTTTGTAAAAACTTTTTTTCTATCTCTTTATATATTTTTTTTTCACCGTGGTAGCATAAAAGCGCAAAAACAAAGGGTACTTTGTACTTGTTTTGCCACTCTTTTGCTAAGTCTTTATAGTCAGTTGTTTGTAGGGCATGTTTTAATGCCTTGTCACCTATGATAACCTTACCTTTTATATGGAGTAGTTTTGCTAAAACATTAGAACTTGCCGATTCTTGGTCGTTTTCATCTGTAGCATGTGGAATGACGAGTACACTTTGTACCTCTTTGGTGGCGATTATGCCTATGTTTACGTTTTTGTATTTTTTTGCACTGCTACTTGAAATAAAAGCTGCATCTACTCTGCGTGCTCTAAACTTTTTGTTAATGTGTGAGGGAACACCACTGTAGTACTGCATACTTGCACTTTGTTGCGAACTCCGAGTAAAACGCTTCATAAACACGTGGAATGGTAAAAGGTTTACGTACTGTATTTTACCAAAGACCACATGCTACTCCTCTTTATTTTACAAATTATACACTGCTTAGCTTATCTTTGATATAATCGTTTCTATTATACGTAGAAGGGGGATATAATTTATGATTCGAGTAGAATTTTTAGGACCAATTCAAAAAGATGCTTTGGCGTTAGATATAACTAACTTACGTGCACTTGCCACGATACTTCAAGCCACTCCAGATATGAAAGAATGGTTAGAAAACTCAGCAATAGCGGTGAATGATACACTTGTTACTACGCTTGATTTTCCCTTAAAAGATGGGGACAAGGTCTCGATGCTTCCTCCTGTTTGTGGCGGATAAGATGCTCAAACTTTATGATGGAGGACTTGAGGTAGCAAGTATTTTAAAAGAGTGGTACACCGAAGAATCTACTAGTAATTATGGAGCATTTATTCCCTTTGTTGGGACGATTCGTGATGAAGATGGAATTGATGGTCTTAGTTTTGATATTTATGAGCCTCTTTTGGAAAAATGGTTTGAGGCGTGGGTTGCTAAAGCCAAAGAACAAGGTGCTATTATTAAAATGGCACATAGCCGTGGGGATGTTCTTCTTCACGAGTCATCGTATATAGCATCTGTATTTTCACCAAAGAGACGTGTTGCTTTAGAGTTTATTGACGCATTTGTTGAAGACTTTAAGGCGAGTGCGCCTATTTGGAAGTATGATCTGAAAAATGGAGAAAGAATCTATGCACTTGAGAGGTCTACTGCCATTGAAGGGAGTGGGCTTTTAGCATAAGCACGCAACGAGTAAAGAAGGAAAAAAATGAAGTTATTATCATACGAAACGAGTCAAAATATGTTGGATTTACTTGAAGTAAATACCTCACGAACTGAGAATGTTCCTTTAAGTTCTTCTCTTGGGAGAATTTTAGCAAAAAATATCGTTGCGCTTTACAATGACCCTGTGTTTGAAACGGCATCTATGGATGGGTACGCTGTTATTCACTCTGACTTAGATGCGGATTCTCTTCGTATTATAGGTGATAATCCTGCTGGGAACAATGAAACACGTGTTGTTGTTTCTGGTACATGTATCAAAACATTTACAGGTTCTAAAATGCCAGAGGGTGCTGATACGCTCATCCAAATAGAAAATGTTACAAATAAAGATGGCGCAATAACCATAGATGAAAAAGTGCCAAAAGGTTCTTCTGTTCGCCCTATTGGGGAGGGTTATAAGGCTGGTGACATTCTTATAAAACAAGGAACAAAGATTGGCTTTGTAGAAGTTGGTGTGATGGCTGGACTTAATACGGTTATGGTTTGTGTAAGCATTAAACCACGGGTTGCAGTAGTCGCAACGGGGAGTGAGATTCTTGACCTTGGAGAACAAAGCAATAACCCTGCGCAAATCCGAAGTTCAAATAACTATACTTTAGCAGCTTTGTTTGAGGCTGCTGGTGCTGAAGTTATACAGCTTGGAACTGTGGGAGATGACAAAGCGTCTATTATGAAAACATTTCAAGATGCGCTATGTTCTTCTGACATTTTAGTAAGTACGGGGGGAGTCAGTGTTGGTGATTATGACTTTGTTAAAGACATTGTTCCTCGTCTTGGTGCGGAGGTTATTTTTAAAGGTGTTGGAATAAAACCCGGTCGCCATGTTATGGTTGCACAACAAGAAAAGAAATGTATTGTAGCACTTCCAGGATTTGCGTACTCTTCGACTGTGACAGCCCTCCTTTACGTGCTCCCTTTAATTTCTAAAATGCTTGGAAAAGAACACGCTTTTAAAACTGTAGAAGCAAAACTTACAGAAGATTTTACGAAACGTAGTCGTTTTACTGAGTTTACCACATGTAATGTAGTTGTAGAAGATGGACAGTACCTCATTAACTTTAGCGGAAAGAAAGTTGGGAGTTCTGCAATTTTGACAAATATGTTACATAATAGTGGACTTATGATAAGTGGAGAAGAAGACAAAAATCTTCTTCAAGGCACCTTTGTAAATGTTATACTTTTGGAAAATTTCTAGATTAGATTTACAAAAAATTGGAAATTTTCATTTCTTTGCATAAGTAAGATAGGATGGAATGTATACTCTGAAATGTGTTGCATTACATCTTTTTGGTTGTGAACAGTTTGCGCGTTTACCTTAAAAAGTTTGTCGCCTATTTTCAAGCCATATGTATTTTTCTTTTGGTCTAGTTGTATTATATAAAGATTTTTATCAAAGGTGATACCATACTTTTCAAGGTAAGTCTCTACTTTAAAGCCACCACTTAGTCTTTTTTGGCTTACTACGTTTATTTTAATTACTTGTCCATCTCTTTTAATTTCTAAGGAATGTTTTGATCCTATTTTTGCAAAAAGAATTCTTCGCATTAAAGTAGCACTATACTTTACTTTTTTACCATCCATACTCAAAATACAATCACCTTTTTTAAAAGGGTTGTTTTTCATAAATGGATCATAAGATTCTACTTTAATTCCACACTTTGCATCCCTTACTCGAATACCAATATCAGCATAGCGGACATCCTTTGTGTTTAAAAACCGTTGCACATAGAGCTTTTCAATGATACCCCTTGGAGTAACTATGCCTTCTAAAGAACAGCAACTATTTACAAGTAAGGCAGGAGCCTTTGTTTGCGTGCTAAAACGTGCAAGATGGTTTAAACCAACTTGATGTTTAAGAATTTTACCCTCTTTTGCATACGTGTTTGTTACCACTGACACACCTAAAGGTGCTCGCATGTTTATCGTAAAAGGATACGCAAACCCTTTGGGGTCATCGACTAAATAAAGAGAGAGAAAAGGGTCATGTTTAAGGATAGTACCATGTGGTTTAAAGGGAGAAAAAACTAAGCGTTTATTGTGAGGCACTGGGATTTTAAGTACAGAATGTTGCAAAGAGTTTGAGTCTTTAAGTTTCGCTATGCACGAGTCATACCCACCCTCACATGCGAAAAGTTTAAAAAGAAGAAAGAAGCTAAGAGTTAGAACAACTCTTAACATTTACTTTGTCTCAAATGGGTTCATATTTCCCATACCGCCGAGCATATTCATAGCACTGCTTTGTTGATTTTGTAAAACCATTTTATTTGCATCGTTTATGGCACCTATGAGCAAAATTTCCAAAGAAGCTTTGTCAGCTAAAAGAGAATCATCAACATTTAAGTCAATCACCTCACCTTTGCCATTAACACTGAGTGCAACCATGCCACCTCCAGTTTTAACACTGAAAGTCTTTGATTCTAAATCTGCTTGAAGCTTTTGAGCATTTTCTTGCATACCTTCGAGCATTTTACTCATATTTCCCATATCAAACATAAACTAAATACTATCTGCTAGAGTTTCAATGTCGTTTTTATCGTCTAAGATAACGACACGAGGTTTGTAGGACGCAAGCTCTTTTTCATCGTATGTTGCGTATGCAACAATAATTACTTTATCGCCTTTATGTACCTTACGAGCAGCTGCACCATTTAAACAAATGTCACGTTTACCACGTTCACCTAAAATAATATACGTGCTAAAACGTTCACCATTGTTTATATTTAATATTTCAACTTTTTGCCCAACTCTCATTTTAGCAGCTTCTAAAAGCTCCTCATCTATAGTAATAGAACCAACATAATTTAAATTAGCATCCGTAACAGTAGCACGATGAATTTTGCTATAAAGCATATCAATTAACATAAAATCTTCCTACCTATTTTCTTATTTTCCCATCTGCTTTCGCATAACGTCTAAAGGAATCGGCGCGTCCCAAAGTTCAGCATCGATAACATACTCTTCAACTACATTACCACCAACAAGGTGCTCTGTAATAATTCTGTCAATTTTTTCTTTGTTAAGACCAACATACATAGTATGCCCTGGTTCTACTAACATGATTGGACCTTGTGCACATCTGTTCATACATGAAGTACGTACTATTGGTGTTCCCATCATAATGCCTTCTTGCATAAGTTTTTGCGCAGTGTATTGAAAAAGATCTTTAGAATCTTCTGTAACACATGAAGGTTTTGGCATACCAGGAGGAGCTGATTGTTCACATTTAAATATATAAAACGATGGTTGAGGGATTCCCATAATAGTTTCCTTGAATTTTTAGTGGAATTATAGCAAAAAAAAAGTTTTAAATGAATTCTTTTTGATTTAACTTAGATGTTTAAGATTTTTCATACTTTTTTACGAACCTTGTTATCGAGAAGCTTTTACTTTGAAAGCACTCAAAACCAGATGTTTTAGAAAGTCCATTTTTTGAAGCCAACTTTGCAGCATCTTCCTATTTTTTCACTTCTTGACGTTCTATGTACTCTGAAATTGCATTTTTATATATTGTATTGAGTGAAATTTGTAGTTCATCTTTAAGCTTTAGCACTTCAGCTTTTAGATCTGTTGGTAAATTAAAAGTTACTTTTTGGTTTTGTGTCATAAAAAAAATTCCTTTATATACCATACAATTATGAAAGTCAAATTCACTATGCAAATCTATGATTTCATTTTTGCTATAAACTTTTTTAACTTT
>NZ_JAEMVA010000061.1 GCF_029215955.1 Sulfurimonas sp. SAG-AH-194-I05 | reverse complement strand
AGCAAATAATTTAATATTACCAAAAGCAATTATGATTGATTCTCTAAAACAAATCACAACAATATCAACAGATGTAAAAATTACATTTCTAAATGATTTAATTACATTTGAAAGTTTAAGTGATGATAACATTGAAGCTAAAACTGAAATTGCATTTGGTACAGGCTTTAGTGAACCTTTTGTAATAGCAATAAATAGTCGGTATTTACTTGATTTTTTGAATACAATTAAAACTGATGAATTTAATATTGGTCTTAATGAGGGTAATTTACCTTTTATTTTAAGTAATAATAATTTTATAACGGTTGTAATGCCGATAGTAATATAAAGGAAATTGATGGAAAATTATGGCGCTAGTAATATTAAAGTCCTCAAAGGACTAGAAGCTGTTAGAAAAAGACCAGGAATGTATATTGGTGATACAAGTCATCGTGGTTTACATCATTTAGTTTATGAAGTAATTGATAATTCAATAGATGAAGCTATGGCTGGTCATTGTGATACAATAAACGTAGTTTTAACAAAAAATGGAACATGTAAAGTATCTGATAATGGTCGTGGAATTCCAACAGATATGCATCCTACTGAAGGAATATCAGCTGCAACTGTAGTTTTAACAGTTCTTCATGCTGGTGGTAAATTTGATAAAGATACATATAAAGTTTCAGGTGGACTTCATGGTGTTGGTGTTTCAGTTGTAAATGCTCTGTCTGCTGACCTTAAGATGACAATTTTTCGCGAAGGTGAAATTTTTGAACAAAATTTTAAAGAAGGTATTCCTCAAGAGGCATTAGCAGTAATTGGAACAACTCGTAAAACTGGTACAACTATAGAATTTGCAGCTGATCCAAGTATATTTGTAGATACTATTACTTTTGAATATGAATATTTAGCAAAAAGATTTAAAGAACTTGCATATTTAAACCCATTTATTACTATAAAATTTAATGATGAAAGAACAGGTACTAAAGAAGTTTATCACTTTGAGGGTGGTATAGCGCAGTATGTAACTGATATGAACAAAAAAATGCAAGTAGCATCTGTTTATTCATTTTCAAGTAAAGTTGAAGATATTGAATTTGATGTAGCTCTAATGTACAACGATGCATACGAGGAAAAATTTGCATCGTTTGTTAATAATATTAGAACACCAAACGGTGGTACACATGAATCAGGATTTCGTGCCGGTTTAACACGTGTCATTTCAAATTATAATTCTAAAAATAGTTCAGCAAAAGAAAAAGATGTAAAAATTACAGGCGATGATGTAAAAGAGGGTTTAATTGCTATAGTTTCTGTACGTGTACCTGAACCTCAGTTTGAAGGCCAGACAAAAGGTAAGCTTGGAAATACTTATGTAAAACCACTTGTTCAAAAAGCTACAGGTGAAGCCCTTTCTAAATATTTTGAAGAAAATCCTATAGAAGCAAAAGCTATCGTTTCTAAAGCATTAATGGCTGCTCGTGGACGTGAAGCTTCAAAAAAAGCACGTGAATTAATACGTAGAAAAGATAATATGACAGTAGGAACACTTCCAGGTAAACTTGCAGACTGTCAATCTAAAGATGCTTCTATTTGTGAACTATACTTAGTGGAAGGGGATTCTGCGGGTGGTTCAGCTAAAATGGGTCGTGACCGTGTTTTTCAAGCTATTTTACCACTTAAGGGTAAAATACTTAATGTTGAAAAAGCAAGATTAGAAAAAATTCTCAAATCAGATGAAATTACGAATATGATAACAGCTATGGGTTGTGGTATTGGTGAATTATATAATGAAGAAAAACTGCGTTATCATAAACTTATCATTATGACAGATGCTGATGTCGATGGTTCTCACATTCAAACACTTCTTTTAACATTTTTCTTTAGACATTTTCGTGATGTAGTTGAAAAAGGGTATTTATATCTTGCACAACCACCACTTTACCGTTATAAAAAAGGTAAAAAAGAGATTTACTTTAAAGACGATAGAGAAATGAATGATTTTTTAATCGATAATGGTGTTGAATCTTTAGAAGTTGATGGTGTAGGTCATAATGACCTTGTATCTTATTTTAAAATGGTTGATCATTATAATGGCTCATTAGTAGCACTAGAGCGTAGATATGCTCTTGTAAAATTGATTCGTCATTTTATTGAAAATCCTGATATTATTTCACTTCCTACAGGAATACTCTATGAAAAAATAGAAGCATTTTTAACATCAATAAATAATAATATTCTTACAAAAACAATAAATGAGGAATCAAATGAAATTCATTTATTTGTACAAACTGAGGGTGGTATGGAAGAACTTCTAGTAAATGACGATCTTTTTAATGCACCACATTTTACAGAAGCAAATTTTGTATATAGAAAAATTCAAGAATGGAACTTAGATTTTACAGATGATCCAGTAGCAGAACTAGAACGTGTAAAAGAGTTTGCAAAAAAAGGTTCTTATATTCAGCGTTATAAAGGTCTTGGTGAGATGAACCCTGATCAACTTTGGGAAACGACTATGACACCTGAAAACCGTGTTTTACTACAAGTTAAAATTGAAGATGCTGAAGTTGCTTCGGATGCATTTACACTTTTCATGGGTGATGAAGTTGAACCACGTCGTAATTATATTGAAACGCATGCCAAAGATGTTAAACATTTAGACGTATAAAGTTATACATGTTACTTCCAGAGACTAAAGAAAGGGAATACCGTTTTAAGTTAGCACTTCGAATGGGAATACCTATTTTTGCCCTTCTTTTAGCCTTTGTTTCAAATACGCTTATAAGTACTTATGATGAGTTAGAACCAACTTTCTATTTTATTTCTATTTTACTTTTTGTTTTTAGTATTTACTTTATATTTTTTCTTATTTATAATGGTTTTAATGTAAAAATAACAGAAAATATTTCTAACACATTTACACGTGAATATTTATACAGTTATGTTAGTAAAAAAATAAAGAAAAATTCCCCTTATACTTTAGTTTTAATCAGTATTGATAACATAACAGATATTAATAGGCTTTATGGTGTCAAAAATGGTGATAAAGTTCTTTTAAATGTTGCCCAGTATATAGGCACATATTTTAAAGAAAAAAAAATAAGTACATTTCCTATAGGACATATTAAAGCTGGTGATTTTGTTATTGGCTTGGATGGGCCAAAAGAAGAATATAGAACACTTTTAGATTTGTTATGTCTTAAAAGTAGCCAATACAGTGTGGATTCAATTGAAGTAAGTATTTCTGGAGCTATAACAGACAGTAACTTTTCTGATGATTTAGATTATATGATAGAAAATTTATTTGAATTACAAGAGCTAAATAAAGAGAAAAAAAAATATAAAAATGAAGCTATTAATCCTAGTGATTTAGAACAGTATGTAAAATATGCAATTAAAAATAAACATGTAATTATAAGCTCACAAGCAATTTATAATAGAAAAAATAAAGTATTTGATGAGTATTTTGTAAAATTAAAAAATGAGAATAAAGCCTTACATCCTAAAAGTTATATGAAAATTGTTAAAAGATTGGGCTTAAGCATAGACTATGACTTATTAATTTTAGAAAAAATTTTACAAAATTGTGCGTATTTAGATTCTAAAAATTATGGAATTGCTTTAGCACCAAGTTCATTAAGAAATGCTCGTTTTTTAGAAAAATTAAAAGAGTTAGTAAAGAGATATCCACATGCGAGAGGAAAATTAGTCTTTATTCTTATTGAGACTGAGTATTATGGGCAAATTAAAAAGTATAACTATACACTTCAGACTTTAAGAAATGAAGGTATCAAAATATGTATTGACAGACTAGGTTCTTTACATACTAGCTTTTTATATTTAAGGGATTTAGACATCGATATGGTACGTTTTGATGCATCTTACACAAAAGATATACAAAATGATGAGTATATGAGTATAATTGAGGGTTTTAATCTTATAGCACATGCTAAGGGCGTTAAAACCTGGCTAAAAATGCTTGAAGATAAAAATATGCTTGAAAAAGCAGATCGCTTACATGTGGATTATACACAAGGAAAAGCACTTTGTGGGTTAAAAATAATATATGAAGATATTATTTAAAGAAGTAAAACTAAAAATAGAGGATAGTATAAATGCAAGAAGTAAAATATGGCGAAAAAATTCTCAATGAATTTGATGTAGAAAAAGATCTTGAAATTTGGCCAAATGCACACGAGAGAAATTATCTTATTAAAATGACACTACCAGAATTTTCTTGTCTTTGTCCTAGAAGTGGTTACCCTGATTATGCAACGATTTACCTTGAATATACACCTGATAAATGGGTTGTAGAATTAAAAGCTATTAAATTATATATAAACTCATTTAGAGATAAACATGTATCACATGAAAATTCTGCAAATGAAATATATGAAATATTAGACAAAAAACTAAAACCAAAATATATGAAAGTTATTGCTGATTATAACCCAAGAGGGAATGTTCACACAATTATAGAAATAGATAGCACAAAGTTATAGATAAAAGGATTCAAATGCTTAGTAAAATTTTAGGTAAAAATAAAGATTCAAGTGAAGAAAATAAAAAACTAACAGAACTAACCGATAAAGTTGATAACATGAATCTAACAGAGATGCGTGCGTATGTTAATAACAAACTTAAAAATTTCGCAATTTGTTCAGATGGCTTAAATATTGTAATGAAAAAACTCATTTCTACAGATCTTAAAAAAAACCGTTTTATTGAACTCGATGCAATGGATACGAAAAAGAAAAAAGCATTGGACCTTGTTATTTTGATAGCAGGAAGTAAGATAGCTACTATGCAAGTTGCTGAATTAATTCAGAATTTTTTAGAAGTGTATAGTGATGTTATTGCTAAATACGATAATGAAAATAAAGAAATTTATAAAACAAAAATTATTACTGCACTTAAGGGTTCTATAATTACGATTAAATCTATGTCAGAAATTACGAGAAAAGAAAAGATACTAGGTAATTAAATAATTTTTCAACCAACGAATCGCTTCATCTTTCGTTTTTATTTTTAAATCCATTTGTTGTTCGTAGGCTTTATTTAATAGTAAAGCATACTCTTTAGAAGGCTTTAAACCTTCTTTTTGTATATCTTCACCTCTTAGAAGTGGTTCTGTCTTTTTATTATATATACCTAATTCTTTTGCACGATTTCTTATAGTTTCAAATTTTTTTTGTTCTAAGTCCACATGTAAAGCTTGAGAAAAATATAAATAATGTTCTATATTTACTTTAGAAGCTAAATGATAAAGACCAGAATCATTATAAGTAACTTTGAAAGGAGTATTTATAAGAGAAAGTATATTTGCTAAAATATTTTTTTCTTCTACAACACTTTGTATAAATAGTTTTGTCTCAGAGTTATTAAATTGACTACATAACAATGACAACATTATGAATAAAATTATTTTTTTATTTTTTATTTTATGAGGCACATCTATAGCATCTAAAATTTTGTTAAAATTATGTACTTCTAGTGTATCAAGTGGTGTAAAATATTTTAAAGCATTCAAGTCTTTTAAAATTTTAAATCCATACGATGGCTTTGGTGATTTTAAAAGTATTTTTTTAAGTTCTTCATACATTCTTTCTTTTGGAAGTTCTTCTAAAATATTTGTATCACACATCTCTTTGCAGAGTAAAAATAATTTGCTATCAAGTGTAAAGCGCAATCGTGAAGCAAAACCAACAGCTCTTAAAACACGAAGTGGATCTTCTCCAAATGTATGTATATCTACAGCTTTGAGTATTTTGTTTTTTAAGTCATAAAGACCATTGAATGGATCAAGTAATTTTTTTTCTTTTATATCGTAGCCGATAGTATTTATTGTAAAATCTCTTCTTTTACTTGCCTGCGTAAAATCGAGTGAATTATCGATTTTAATACTAAAACCTTTATGTCCTTGTGCAATTTTATTGTCACGCCTTGGTAATGTAAAGTCTATTTCTAAACCATCTAAAGAAAGTTTACAAACGCCAAAGCTCTTACCAACTACATTGATAGAACCAAATTCTGAGAGGATATTTGTAAGCTCTTGGAATGACTGTACTCCATAAAGCTCTATATCTATATCTTTTGAAGGAATATTTAGTATTTTATCTCGTACGTAGCCACCAACAAGTATTATCTTTACATTACATTTGTTTAGTTTATCAAATATTATTTCTAA
>NZ_JAEMVA010000060.1 GCF_029215955.1 Sulfurimonas sp. SAG-AH-194-I05 | reverse complement strand
ATATCTGAAATCGACCAATTGTTTTTTCCATTTTTATTGTCTTTATTCCATTGGATTGCTAAATTTTGATCTGCTTGATAAAAGTTTGCATCCCGTTCCGTAGTAAAATCTTCTATCTCGACAGTTCCCGTTGATACTGGACTAAAGTCTGGTTCGCCATCTTTAAAATCTATACCATCAATATTATTTTCATCTAGTATTTCACCCCAAGTTCTCTCATTACCATATGGTTGTTTTGGAACTACATCTCTATCTGGTATCCATTTTGAATTTCCAGGTTTTCCACTCCACGTGCCATCAGTTTGAGGAATATTTTTATATTTCACATCATCATGTTGTACATTATTTGTGTGTTGAGACAAATAATCCTTTTGTGATAAATCACCTTTTGTTAATCTAACTTGTAGTACTTGGGTAAGTCCACTAATTTTCATTTGCAAGCTATTTAATTGCATTTTTGTTTGCTCATAAAGTGTATCGATTTTATACTTAGCTTGTTTAACAAGCTCGACTCTGCGTTGCATGTTAATACGATTTTCTCTTGCTTTTTGATACTCTCTTTGAGCTATCATCTCTTCATGCATTGCTTTTGCAACATAAGCACTTGCAGCTGCTATTGCCACTGGATTGCCACTTGAAAGTGCAATGGCTTCTTGCTGCACTGCTCGCACTAATTGAGCTGTTTTTTGTGCTAATATAGCTTGTTTTTGCATCTCATTTGCTTTTGCTAGATTTAAGAAATTATTGGAAATACTAAGTTCATTGGTTGCTTCATTTTGTTTCTTTTGTAGTTCATTACCCATAAAGTTTATTTTCTGAGTAATTCTATCTTTTACTAAAGAGACTTGTTGTAAAGTATGTTGAAATACATTAGTGTCTCTAATATCTATTTGCAATAAAAAATCCTTATGTTGTTTGATAATCTCTTTGAATAGAAACTAATTTTCTCAAATAAGGTATCTGTTCACTAGCATTATTTTCAAATGTTTTTAATATCTGCAATAATTCTCTGTAAGTTTCCTCAAACTGTGCTCTTTTTGGATCTTGCCATGTTCCACCCAATGTATCAAAAGCATGGTTTAATCTTCCAGTTGCATTTTGCAATGTTTCTAGATAGTTATGAAGTTCATGTGTAAATTGTTCTAGTTCGTCAGGATTTATATTAACTTGTGCCATTACATGCTTCCTTTATATTTTAAAATTATCTAAATCATCTAAATCGATATCACCACCATCAAGTTCATTATCTATATTGATAGTTTGATTTTTATTTACTGATTTTGTTCTCATTGTAACAGACATAGTGATTTTTTTGAAAGCTTCAGTTATCTTATTTGCATCCTCTGCATAAAAGAGTGGGTTTTCACATCCAGATATAAATTTTTTAAGTACATTTTCATCTGCTCCAGTTCCTATCGATACTGCCATCCTGTCACACTTAGCACTTCTTCCATTGTTTATAAAAGCATCTAATTTGTCTTCCCATCCACTATCATTAGGACCACCATCAGATAATAATACAACTGCTGGTCTGTAATCTCGACCTTTAAAAATATTTTTATCCTCTATCATCGCTTTAGCCATTTCAAGTGCTGTCCCCATAGGTGTGTAACCACCTACAATTAAGGGAGAAAACTCTATTTTTGATACTTCTTCGAGTGGTGTATGTAGCTCAACACCATTATTTCCAAAAGTTACAATAGATAATTTGATAAATGTTTCCATAGTTTCCGCTTTTTTAAATTCAGCAATCATTGCTTCAACTGCTTTATTTAACATATCAATAGGTTGCCCACCCATACTAGAACTCGTATCTAATAATAATACCACTGGTATTGACTTTGGTTCTTCTATTGTAAAATCTGCTGGGTTAAATGCCATTTTAAAATTCCTTAATAAACTTTTTTATATTCTATTCTTATTTGATTAATAGTTGGTTTAAAATTCATATTTTTTTAAGTTAAACTTTTTTCTACTGTAAATCTTTTTACTCTGTACTATTTTTGATACAGGATTAAATCCCCAAGTTATTCTTGATTTTATACTATTCTTTTTAATAGATGTATTTTTAATCATAATTAAAACCTTTTTGATTTGATATAGGAAATTATATATTTAATTATGGTCATATTATGTCTAAAATTTATTTTTTAATTAAGCTTATTCTTATACTATCTATCTCCTAACAGTACAAGATACTCTTTAATCTCATTCTCTATCTTCTCTATGAGAGTAAGAGGCTCGATTACTACTACATGTGGCAACCACTTCTTCACAAGCTCTTCCATTTCCATCTCTTGTGTTACTTTAAAAGAGAGTACGAGTGTTCCATCTTCTTTAGTCTCAACTACCTGTTGCGATGGTAGGAACTTCTTTGCTTTAAAAAACCGAGCTTTTGCACTTGAGACTTCTACTATTACCTCTACTGTATGTTTTCTAAATTCTGGAGTGTATTTTGACCATGGTGTTTGCATGTTCTTTATGAACTCTTCTATATCTGGATTGAGGTGAAATGTTTTTGCTTGTGTTTCTATCTTTTGGATATTAGCGAGTCTGAAGTTTGTAAAGAGGAACTCTTCACTTGTGTTCTCACATGCAAGATAAAAGTTTTCATTCATAAAAACTATCTTGTATGGTTTTACACTGTATGTAGTAGTCTCACCATTTACTTCATAGGTTACAGTAGTGTAGCATTTATAGTGTATGGCACTCTCTATCTCTTGAAGGAGTTTAACATCGCTCTTTTTAGTCTCATAAGGCTTAGTGATAAACCCATAGCAATCCTTAGCCTTTTTTATCTTCGCATCGATTATCTTTTTATCTGCTGAGCTTATGTCAAGACTATTTAATAGGTTGTTTCTCTGAGCGATGTTAAAGGTCTGCACCATAAGAGTAAGGGTGTCTTTGTCAAGGAAGTTACTAAAGACCTCTTTCGTTATAGCCTTGTATGAACCTTTTTCGCCCTTACCACCACGAATAAGCTCAAAACTCTCAGGAAAGTACTCTTTTATAACATCTAGGTCTCTTCGTATAGTTTTTTCACTTTTACCAAACCACATTGGGTCGTTTTGGAGGGCTTCTATACTTACAACACTACCGCTATTAAATCGTTTGAGAAGTTCTAGTACTCTTGCTTGTGGATTTGTTGCCATTAATCATCCTTGTATTGAATTGTAACATTATAAATTATCAAAAATAACCTGAGTACTCTCATGTCTCTCATTAGGAATAAGATGGCTATATCTCATAGTCATCTCAAGCTTTTTATGACCAAGTTGCTCTTTTATATGTAAAATACTAATCCCAGAGATAGCCATCCATGATGCATGTGTATGTCTTAAACTATGCACTGTTATTCTGTACTTTCCAGCCTTGTCATTATTTGGCAAGAGTTTATCAACTTCTTCTTGCCACTGTTTTGGCATTTGAATAAGTTGTTTGTTATTTCGTGAGGGTATTACAAGATTACTAGATTTTTCTTTGTGTAAATCATTTAAAACTTCTAATGCAACATCTGGTATATATACTTTTCTATCATTACCATTTTTGTTTGATTTAAAGTATATGAGTCTATTGTTAAAATCTATATCATCCCATGTAAGACTTGCCACTTCACTGAATCTTGCTCCTGAGTAAAGTAATAATACTGTTAAGCGATAAGAAAGAGGATATGGATTGGCTTTTAAAATCTTTAGTAGTTTTTTTGCTTGTTCTTTTGTTAAAAATCCTATTTGTTTGTTGTCATAAACAGGCATTTTTACTTTACCCTTTGAGATAGGATTTGCATAATTTAAAATTAGTTCATTATTGATAGCATGATTTATAATTTGTCTTGCTAACCCTAGTATGAGTTGTACAGTTCTCGGTTTATACCCATCAGATAATTTTTGTTGTTTTAGTTTTTCAAATAGTTCAGATTTGAGTTGTCTTAAGTCATAATTTTTAAACTCTTTTAGATGAAATTCAAATGTATTTTTATCCTGCTTCCAAGTTTTTTTATTATGTTCAGCCCATTGTATATATTTTTTGAACACATCATAAAAAGTGATTTTTGAGCTTTTTCCTATAAACTCTCCATGTCTAATCTTATTTAAAATATCGATACGCTTAGCTTTACAAAACTCTAGCCGAATTCCTTCACTAAACTTACCAATAGTCATCTGCTTATCTGCATAATTTTCCCTATATCTTATGAGAAATATTTTATCTACAACTTTATTGTTTTCATTTACAACTTCTTTGTAAAACACACCTTCATGTTTCGTTGATATCTTTTTTTGAATTATTTTTAGATTAGCCATAATAACTCCATATAGTAGTACTCAATTGTTAGCAATGGTAAAGTAAAAAAGCTGTCGCTTCCCTTATACAAGGAAATAGAGGAGATTTGATACGATATGAGGAAATATAATATTGTAACTAATACATTATTTATAAAAAGATCCATATACAAATTTTAGAAAGGAATGTTTTATGCTTTAAAATAATTGAAAATAAAGTATAATTATATGATAATGGCGTTATTAATAGAAAAGGAGGAAAGATATTATGACACAAGCACTAATAACACCAAGTGTTCTTGAATGGGCACGGAATCGTGCTTTTATGACAATAGATGCTTTGTCTGATAAACTTTCCATCAAAACTGAAAAAGTTGCTATGTGGGAGAAAGGTGATGCAAAACCTACATTTAAGCAAGCTCAAAATGTAGCAAAAGCTCTTCAAGTTCCTTTTGGTTATTTATTTTTAACTCAACCACCTGAAGAAAAACTACTGATTCCTGATTTGAGAACAGTGAAAGACAGTGCTCCAGGAGAAATAAGTGCTACATTTAGAGAATTATTACATGAGATGGATAGAAAACAACAATGGTATAAAGAATATGTCTTAGAAAGTGGTGAATTACCTTTAGACTTTATTGGGAAATTCAATATTAAGCATTCTGTTGATGAAATTGTTTCTGATATTCGTCAGACATTAAACTGGACTTCTGGTTTTGCTAGTTCTACTAATATAAAAGATGAATATATTAAAGAAATATCTTTAAAAGCAGAAGCTACAGGAATATTAATTATGAGGAACAGTGTATTAGCTAATAATACACATAAGCATCTTTATGTAAGAGAATTTAGAGGTTTTGCAATAAGTGATAAATATGCACCATTAATTTTTATAAATACTGCTGATGCAAAAAGTGCACAAATATTTACTCTAGCCCATGAATTAGCTCATTTATGGATTGGAGAAAGTGGTATATCTGCTGTAGATTTACATGAGAATGAAGGTAATAGAATAGAGAAATTTTGCAATAAAATAGCTGCTGAATTGTTAATGCCTGAAAGTGAATTTGCAATAAAATGGAACAATACCAAAAGTAATGAAAATAATTGTGAATATTTAGCTACTAAATTTCATGTAAGTATATTTGTTACATTGAGGCGAGCTTATGATCTTAATTATATTTCTCGAGAGAATTTTTATATTTTATTTGAAGAAGCACAGAAAAAGTTTGAAGAATATCAGAAAGATAAGAAAGCTAGTGGTGGTGGAGATTTTTTTCGTACTCTAAAAGTTCGTAACAGTGAAATATTTTCTCAAGCAGTAGTTAGTTCTGCACTTGAAGGTAGATTACTTTATCGTGATGCATCTGCACTCTTAAATATTAAGGCTTCTAAAATAAATGATTATGCTCATAAGTTAGGGTTTAGATAATGATGTATTTAGTGGATGCAAATGTATTAATACAAGCAAAAAATCTTCATTATGGTATGGATTTCTGTCCAGCTTTTTGGGATTTTATAGATAGAGAAGCACCAAGTAGCAGAATTGCCAGTATTTCGTTCGTCTATGATGAGTTAGTTGCAGGTAGTGATGAGTTGGCAGAATGGGTAAAAGAACGAAAAGATGATATCTCATTTTTAGATTTATCAGATAGAGAAACACAATTAAAATATATTGAGATTGTAAATTATGTTAACTCGAATGGATTTGGACAAGCTCATATAGATAGATTTTTAGATGGGGCTGATCCATGGCTTATTGCAAAAGCAAGTGTAATGGGTGCAACGCTAGTTACACATGAAGTACTAGCAGTTGGGACTACGATTAAAAAAGTAAAAATTCCAAATATTTGTAATGCTTTCGATGTAGAATATATAAATCCATTCGAAATGATAAATAATTTAGGAGGAAATTTTATTTTAGGGTGAACTTAAAAACTCTTATATTTAATTAATGTATTAAATATAAGTCCGTGATAAGTCCGTACGATATTGTTTTCTTTGAATTATTATGATAAGATTTGAGAATACAAAAACTAATAACATATCCTAAGATTGGTAATAATATGGGATTTGATAAGATTTAAGAAAGTATGATAATTTGGTTTTAACCGACTGTTAATCACTTGGTCGTAGGTTCGAATCCTACATCCGGAGCCACACTTAAACCCCTAAAATAGCCACTTCAAAGCACTTTTAAAAACCACTTTAAGTTTCAGAAAAAATCACTTTGGTACCCTATTGGTAACATCATTTTATTTTTGTATAATACCCTTACAAAAACAAAGGTATCTATTTGGAATCCATAATCTCACTTCTTGCACTATTATTGTTCATTTATTTCATGAGTATAGTTATGAAGTCAGTATTTACTACTGTAGGTCTTGGTTTTTTGTTTTCTCAAAGCTCATCAGAGAGCTCAGGCTCATCTTCAACAAGTAAACTCAATCCTTTTTTTGCATATCTGCACTACCAAAAAATTAAAGATAAAAATGGGATGATGTCTAAAGAAGATATAGCAAAAATATTTAAGTTCACTAACAAAGGCTTGCTTCTTGATGGTAAAGATAAACGACTCTCTATAAAAGATAGCTGTAACCATCTAGCAGTTATAAGTAGAACTGGTGGTGGTAAAACTTCAACATTTGTACTTCCAAACATTTATAAGTTAGCAAATGACAATTGCTCTATCGTTCTAACAGATTTAAGTGGCGAAATTTATGAGAAAACAAGCGGCTATCTAAAAGATAAAGGCTTTACTATTTATGTAATTGATCCACTTAACCTTCAAGGCTCAAGTAGGTTTAATCCTCTTTACTATGCAACAAGCCCATCTAAAATAGATAAAGTAGCAAATATACTAATTTCTTCAAACACACGAGGCTCTATAAGCGGTGATAGTCAGTTTTGGTATGATGGAGCTAAGTCTCTTTTATCGATGGT
>NZ_JAEMVA010000006.1 GCF_029215955.1 Sulfurimonas sp. SAG-AH-194-I05 | reverse complement strand
CTCTTTTTCAGTTTGTACTGCTGGAATTTTCGAATGCAACATTACAACTCTCAAATCAGGAAGCAAAGCTTTTAATTCTCCTAACTTAATGGGCATGTGGTCTATCGAGTTATGCACATAAAAAATCTGTCCACCCCGGCGTAATTCTCTTAAAATAACTTCTTTAATAAGTTTTTCTTCATACTCTTTAACAAAAGTACGTACACCTTGGCGTTCACTTGGGGGAGTTAAAAGTTGAGACATAGTCTTAATGGAGCTCAAGGCTTGATTAAGTGAACGGGGAATTGGTGTTGCACTCATGCTTAACATGTGAACATTATGATAAAGTTCTTTTATTTTCTCTTTTTGCTTAACACCAAACTTATGCTCCTCATCAACAATCACCATACCTAGCTTTTTAAACTCTAATCCAAAAAGTGAATGTGTACCGATAACGGCATCTATTTCACCTGACGCTAAACCTTTAATGATATTTTTTTTATCTTTAGCACTAACAAATCTGTCAAGCTTTGCTATTGTAATACCTAAATTATCAAACCGTTCAGCTAAAGAACGATGATGTTGCGAGGAAAGTAAAGTAGTAGGGACAATTAAAGCTGTTTGGTAACCAGATTTATAACAAGCAAAAATAACATTCATAGCTACTTCTGTTTTTCCAAAACCAACATCACCACTTAAAAGTCTGTCCATGATATGCCCAGAACCAACTTGTTCTAAAATTTCATCAATCGACTGCGTTTGGTCTTGTGTATACTCAAAACCACTCAAGGCTTGAAATTCTGCTAGTTCTTTTTTCTTGAGAGTAATTTTAGGAGATTTAATTAAAGCACGTGCAGCAGCTGTATTTAAAATTGCTCCTGCAATTTCAAAAAGACGTTTTTTAACTTTTTCTTTTAACTTCCCAAAACTTCCTTTACCAAGTCTATCAAGAATAGGAGTTGAACCACCCCCTGCTATGTACCTATCTATAGCATCTAAGTTCTCAACAGGTAGTAAAATTTTATCATCACCAATATACTTAATAACTATAAAATCTTTAATGCCACCAAGAATTTCAGTTTGTTCAATTGTTTCAAAAATACCAACGCCGTAGTCTTCATGAACAACATAATCACCTTTTTTAAGATCATCTAATAAAATTGAACTTTTACGTCGTCGTCTTTTTTTCTCTGGCTTATTTAAAGATATAACAAGTTCGTCATCACTTATAATATTTACAATATAAGGAGCATAAACTTCAGTAATATTTTTAATATCATAAAGTCCAATTTGTTTCATAACAGCTTTATTTGAAGCAATAATAGTTATTTTTTTATTTTTATGGACTTTAAGTAAAGACAAAACATCTGCAACAATCAACTCTTTAAAAGTATCACTATCAGGAAGGAGTTCAAGAGTAAAAAAATCTCGTGATATCTGTGGATCATTAATACCGTACGCATCAATAAGAATACTATCTAAGTTTTTAGATAACGCAATATTTTTATTTTCTAAAAAATTTGAAGACAAGTCATCTAAATGCCATAAACCTAAAGATGCAATATCTTGACTCATAGACTCAAATTCAGAACTTTCAATTTTTGCTTGTAACGTATTAAATCCAAGTTCATCTAATGAATAAAAAGCACTGGTTATCTCAAATATCTCAATTTCATCACCAACTGTTCTTTGTGATTCAAGTTCAAAAAATCGCATTTGTTCAATAGTCTCGTCAAAAAGTGAAATTCGAAGTGGGTTGCTAGATGCTGGAACATAAATATCTACAATATCCCCTCGAACAGATATTTCACCCTCCACTTGTACCATATCAACAAAACTATAGCCCCAAAATAACATTTGTTCTTTAAATACTTTTAAATTTATAATACCACCAAACTCAATCTGTGTTGTTTGAAGTAAATTTTCGTTTGGCATGTGAAAGAGTAAGGTTTTGAGAGGAGAAATGATAAGTGGTTTTTTCTTTGATTGGTAATACTTTCTTAGTTGAGCGAAAAGTTCATGTAACTCTTCTTTATAAACACGTAAATCATCTCCAAAGCTTGGACGAAAGTCAGGAAACACAAGAACATCTTGTTTAAAAAAAGCACAAACATCTTGAAGAGATTGGGCTTCTTTTGTATCTTCACAAAGAAGAACTTCAAGAGAGTACTTTTGTTGTGTTTTATAGTATTCATAAAGAGCGCTTTGTGACATTGTGTATCTATTTCGTTGGTTTTTCTATTTTTTTAACTTCAGGAGCTGCTTTAACATTTTTAACAATACTATTCCCTTCAAAAATACCTTTAGATTCAATAATAAGTTCTAAAGATTCTATAGTACCACTCACTCTACCATTCGCTTTTATTTCTACTTTATCAGCATTAATACTACCTTCTACATACCCTTGAACTACCATTCGCTTCGTAGAGATCTCACCTTTTACATGACCATTTTTCCCAATATTTATTTCATTTTGAGAATTAATTGTTCCTTCAAATTCACCATCTACGTAAAGATTGCATGAGAGAACCATATCCCCCTTCATTGCTGAGCCTACTGTTATTATTGTTGTGTTCGAATCGGTTTTACCACTTTGATGTGGGACATCGCTGTTATTAAAGATTGCCATGGTACTTTTTTCTCCTTTTTAAATATTGCATTATAGTTTTTCGCATTCCATTTTATAAACCAGAATGGGTTTATAGGTCGTGTTTTAAATCTTACTTCATAGTGTAAATGTGGCCCACTACTTAAACCAGTATTCCCAGTATATGCAATTAAATCACCTTTTTTTACAAATCTGCCTGATTTTATCACAACTTTGTTTAAATGACCGTATAAGGTTTTAAATCCATAGTTATGTTGTAAAATAACAAGCCGTCCATATCCACTTTTCTTATGCATGCCGGCATATTCAACTAAGGCGTCTGCTGTAGCATAAACAGGTGTCTTCATTTTTGCTTTCATATCGGTTCCACGATGAAATTCACGTCTATCAAGTTTAGGATGATGTCTATAACCAAATTTACTTGTTATTCCTTTATACTCAATAGGTGATCCATTTGGAACAAATTGGAGCAATGTCATCATATCTTTTGAGCTAAGCTTTGCTAAGTCAACTCTTTTTTGCAAAGGCATCTCCTCTGAGGGAGAAAGTCCTATCATGGTTTCAATTTCACTTAAGGACTCAGACATTTTGTCGAGTTCTCTTTTCTTATCTTCTAACATGTTTTGAGAATTTAAGATATTTCCATTAAGTTCTTCATTTTTATTTTGTAATTTTATAAAATTATCTTGCTCGCTCAGTCGTTTTACTTCTATTGCATCTACTTCATCGTTTAAATAGAGAATTGTCCCTACCGATATAAGAGCAACAACACCTAAAAACAACAAGGCATACATAATTGCTTGTTTTACAAAATGATGTAAGTTATATTGCTTCACACCATTATCATCATGTATTGTTACTGTAAAATGGTTATTCATTGTACTCCCTTAAAAATGCTTCAACAACACGAAACGATCCAAAAACTAAATATTTTTCAGATTTTTTGATTGTTTTAAAAGTAGCGTATTTTATCTCTAATTCTGTTAATACCTCATAAAGTAATACATTCTTTTCAATGCGAAAATCGTGTATATTGATAATTTCCACATGCTTGATAATCTCTTGTAATATTTGTAATATTTTTTTATAATCTTTATCTTTGTAGGTATTATAAATCAGTATATATTTTTCATTCTTCAATGCTTTTACAATAGACGAAGCAGCTAAAGGGTTATGCCCAACATCAAGATAAATATTTTTTTGAAACTGCGTTAGTCTTCCAAATAATTTGGAGTTAGTAAAACTATCTATTTCATAAGGAATGTTTAAAAATTTAAGGGCACTAATACTTAGTCTTAAATTATTTTCTAAATACTTTACTAAAGATAACTTCTCCGATAAAATAATTATTTTTTTTTCATCTTCGCTCTCTAAAAGTTCATCTATACTAAAAACTTTAATCTTTTTTTTAGCTTGAATATCTTGTAGTATATGCGCTACGGCACCATGTTTTTGGATAGCTATTATTGCATTATTTTGGATTGCATTAAGCTTTTGAGCTGCTATATCGGATATATGAGAACCAAGAAATGCTTCGTGGTCATAATCTATAGGGGTAACTAAAGTTAGTATTTTTGGGAATACTGCTGTTGCATCATGTTGCCCTCCCAAACCTGCTTCTAATATAACATAATCAACATCTTTAAAAATAAGAATTGCTAAAAATGTTGTGTATTCAAAATAACTCAGTGCTTCTGAATCCTCTGTGCTTAAAATATTTTGTAAATCTCTATGTGCTTTTTCTAATGTAGAATCACTTACATTTGAGCCATGCAACCAAATTCTTTCATTAAACTCAAGAATATGAGGAGAGGTATAATGTCCGACTTTATAGTTTAAATGATAAAGGGCTGTAGCAAGGAATCTACCTGTTGTACCTTTTCCATTTGTTCCAACAAGGTGAATTATTTTAACTTGGGGCAAAGAAGATTTTATTTTATTATAAATTCTCGGCATACGCTGATAATCTATTTCATTATAATAAAGTGGCTTTTTTTCTAAAAAATACTCTAAGTTCATTATTTCTTATATGCTACTTGATTACGACCTTCATTTTTTGCTTGGTAAAGGTATTCATCTGCTGATTTTAAAACAGCATCTAAAGATACATGTTTATCACGTTCAGCAATACCTATACTCACCGTTACTTCTATACGACTTCCCTTATACATAAACCTAGCTTTGAGAACATGCTTTCTTACTTTTTCAGCAAAAACAACACCACCCTTTGTATTTGTTTCACTTAAAACACCTAAAAATTCTTCTCCACCAAAACGGCCTATTACATCTACTGTTCTTGCTTCTTGTTTGATTATTTTTGCGAATGCAGCTAAAACTGCATCACCCGCATCATGTCCATAGGTATCATTTACCTTTTTAAAGTGGTCAAGGTCAAACATAAGTATACAAAAATTATGTCCATATCTTTTATACTCGGCTTCTTTAATATTTAATGATTCATCTAAAGCTCTTCTATTATAAAGTTTCGTTAAAAAATCTTCTTTTGACTCTTCTTTTACAGCTTCTAACTCTTTTTCTAAATTACGAATTTTATTTGCAAGTCTTTTCACTTCACCATCATGGTTCTTAAGATCCTTGCTTAACAACTGAGTATTTTGTTCCAATGCTAAGGCTATCGTGTAAAGTTTTTTATGTGCTGTTTTAAAATTATTTGTTTCTTCTGTATTATAAGACTCAAGTTCAACCTTAATTTTTTGAATCTCAATTGTAGAATTATCTGATTTTTCTATCATATCTATTAAACGTAAAGATAATTTATCTAATACACCGTCAATAGACTGAACCATCTCTTTTACACTATCTTTGTCTAATGCAATACGCAAAGATATAGCTGCTTTTACCTCAGCAATAATATCTTTTGTATCAAGTAGTTCTGGATTTTTTCTAATTTTGCTACTTAACCCTGCTATTTTTTCATTTACACTTGAAGCAATTGAAGGTACTAAAGAAGCTATTAAAAGTGCTGAAACTTTAGAAAGGTCTGTGTCTATATTCAAAAATGATTCAGATGGTACTTTTAAATTTTCAATACTTTTCTTTAAGTTTGTTTTATCAATACTTCCAAATGCAGTTAATGTATTTAAAAATGTATCATCATACGTTGTTATAAAATTACTCCACAACTGTTTAAACTGATCCATTTGTGTCGAAGAAGGCGAAGCGTTTAACAAGTCTAATGATTTCACAGCTAAATCTTTTGCTTCTTTGTTATGTAAAACTTCTAATACTTGAATTACTTTTTTTAAAAGTAGTGTTTGAGATTCTAACAGTTTACCACATTGAGTAGGACTAGTACGGTTAAGTTTTGCAACTAAAAAACGAGACAGTTCTTGCATCGTAGTTATACGATAATTTACAAGATCTTTTTGAAAATCTTTATTCATCATTTTTTTAATAGTGTTGACATGATTACAGTCTTCTGTATTCATTCCTGCTTTAGTAGCTTCTTTACAAAAAGCTTCAGCATAAAAATCAGGTGTTAAAAGCTTCCCCTCTAACTCAAGTCGTTTGATTGCTTTTTTGATAATACTTTGAATAGTCATCTTTTAATCCTTCTTTAAATATCTTTTTTTTCTCGAGCACCCTCGGCTGAGATTTGCGCAACAAATGCTTTTATAGCCTTTATGGAGCTAAACTTAATTGCATCAAATCTTTGCTGATCAGAAATAATTGCATTTGCTTTTACACTAAAGTCATGTGTACCAACAACAGTATAACGTTTTGAATTCCCTTTAATTACTCTTTGGACTACAAGTCTAATTGTAGTTCTATACGATATAACAAAACCATCTGAATCGTACTGAATCGGTAAATATACAGGATTCCCAAGACTTAAGTTTAAATGAGAATATGATTTATCTTTTGATGTTAATGAAGCATGAAAAACTTCAGATATAGCCAAATCCATAGCATCTTTAATAACTACTGAATTTTCAGGGTCAACAGAGGCAATAAAAACACTAGTACTCACTTTTTCTCCTAAAACAACACGGGAAAACTTTGCACTCGGTCTATAACCACATGCTGAGAATAACAAAAAAATAAGAAAAAGCGATATCCACTTCATCTTAACCCTTTACTACTATGTTTACTAGTTTTTTGGGAACGACTATTTCTTTAATAATTTCTTTGCCTTCAAGCCATTTAGAAGCAGCTTCTTTTGCAATTGTTATAATATTTTCTTTACTTTCATCTGTTGGAATTTCAATTTCAGTTCTTCTTTTACCATTTATAGAAACACCAAGTGTTAGAGTATCTTCGACAAAGACCTCTTCTAAAACAACTTGTTTACTTAAATTTTTTAGCCCAAAATATTTTTCACTAATTTCTGAAGCAACATGTGGAATAACCGGTTCCATAATAGAACTTAATATCCAGTACCCTTCACTCCAAACATCTGAATTTGTTTGTGCATTTAAAGCATTCATCGCTTCCATTACACCCGCTATCATAGTATTAAACGTATGTTTTTGCTCATACACTTCATTTGCTCTCACCAAGGCTTCATACACTTTTTTTCTAGCAAATTTCTCTTCTTTTGAAAGCGTAGCATGTGTAATACTTGGGATACTTCCACATGCTACAACATGAGAACTTCTATCGTGAAATCTTTTTATGAATTTAAAAGAACCCTCAACTCCACTGTCATTCCACTCTAACTCTTGTGTTGGAGGTGCTGCAAAAAGTATAAATAAACGAGCAGTATCTGCTCCATATTTTTCTATAATTGCGTCAGGATCAACAGTGTTTCCTTTAGACTTAGACATTTTAGAACCATCTTTTAAAACCATACCTTGTGTTAAAAGATTATCAAATGGTTCATCAAACTCCAAATAGCCTAAATCACGGAACACTTTTGTAAAAAATCGTGCATATAAAAGGTGTAAAACAGCATGCTCAATTCCACCTATATAATGGTCAACTCCCATCCAGTATTTAATTTCATCTTGTGTAAAAGCAGCCTTTTGTAAAGTCTCAGGAGAAGCACAAAAACGTAAAAAATACCATGACGATTCAACAAAAGTATCCATTGTGTCTGTCTCACGAATAGCATCTTTCCCACATGCTGGACACGCACAATGCTTCCAAGTCGGATGGTTTTCAAGAGGATTTCCTTCTCCTGTAATTTCCACATCATCAGGAAGAGCAATGGGAAGGTTTTCTTTTTGCTCCATTACTAAACCACATGTATCGCAATGTACAAAAGGAATCGGAGCGCCCCAGTAGCGTTGACGGCTTACTCCCCAGTCTTTTAACTTATAGTTTGTAGTTTTCTTTCCAATCGCTTTTTCTTCAAACATCTTTATAATGTTGTATTGACTTTTTTTAGAATTCATTCCATCAAATTCTTGAGAATTAAATAGCTCTCCTACCTCAGTAAATGCTTTTCCTTCCTCAGCCTTTCCATCAAAAGGTTTAATGACAGCATTTATTTCAAGGTCATATTTCTTTGCAAAATCATAATCTCTATCATCATGTGCAGGTACTGCCATAACAGCCCCTGAACCATAATCCATAAGAACAAAGTTAGCAATCCAAACAGGAATAGATCTACCCGTTAAAGGATGTACAACATTGAGTCCAAGAGAAATTCCTGATTTTTCTTTTTGTCTGTCTATTGAAGATGTAGCTTTCATTGTATTTATTTGAGTAATTATATCTTTACTTAAAAGCTTATTGTCTAGCATATATGAAACAATAGCATGTTCAGGTGCTAATGCTGTGTATGACACTCCATAAATAGTATCTGGTCGTGTTGTAAAAACATCAAAGCTCTCAAATTTAGTATCTAGTTTAGCCTTAGAATCTTCATCAAAAAATAAATCAAAGGCTAATCCATTAGATTTTCCTATCCAATTATCTTGCATCGTTAAAACTTGCTTAGGCCAACCATCTTCAAGTTTTTTAAGATCAGCAATAAGCTCATCTGCATATTTTGTAATTTTAAAATAATACTGATTCATATCTTTTTTTACTACGGGAGTATCACATCTCCAACAGCATCCATCGATTACTTGCTCATTTGCTAAAACTGTTTGATCATTTGGGCACCAGTTAAGAAGACCTTTTTCACGGTAAAGTAAACCTTTTTCATACATATCAATAATAAAAGACTGCTCAAACTTCGTGTAAAGTTCATCACTTGTTGCCATTTCACGCTTACGTGAGAAAGAAAAACCAAGAGAATAAAATTCATTTTTCATATAGTCTATATTATCGTATGTCCAACCCTTTGGATGCGAACCATTCTTTATTGCAGCATTCTCCGCTGGCATTCCAAAACTATCAAAACCTATAGGATGTAAAACATTTTTTCCTTGTTGACGGTAGTAACGTGCAAGCGCATCAGAAATCGAATAATTTCTCACATGCCCCATATGTAAACGTCCACTTGGAAAGGGAAACATGCTTAAAATGTATTTTTTATCTTTAGTAAAGTCTTCACTTGGCTCAAAACTATCATTTTCTTTCCAATAATTTTGCCATTTTTTTTCTATCGTTTTTGCACTATATTCCAATGTAAGTATCCTAATATTCTTCGCGTGATTTTGAACTTTCAATATAAACAAGACCAACTGAGAAAAGGTTTGCTAATAAAGCTCCAATTGTTAAGGCAATAGCCCATTCTAAATTTCCAAAAATTTGTAAATATATAAATGCAGGAATAAGGTGTAAGTCTGCAACTAAAGAAGAAGCAAGTAGTTCGGCTGAAAGAAGATTTCTAATACCGATTTTAAGAAGTGTTGAAACAAGATTTAAACTCGCAGCAACAAAAAGTGCCACAGCACTATGTTCATACAAAAAACCTGCAATTGATGTTAAACTCATCAAAGAAAAAAAGACGTATATTACTTTACCCCAATCCATGGCAATTCCTTAAGTTAATTAAGTAGATTATACAAAAAATATCTTAAGGAGTGACTGAAAGAGTTACAAGAGAAAAAAGTCTCGAGTGATTTTTACATCACTCCAGATTCATATTGGTCACGCATTTTTTGTTTTTCTACTTCTCTCTTTGCTTTATTCGCAAGTTTTACATGGTAAAGTTTTACATCAAAACCAAACCAAATAAGAATTGGTGAAGCAACAAAAATAGATGAATATGTACCTACTACTACACCCACAAGCAGTGTAAATGCAAAGGCATGAATAATCTCACCTCCAAACATAAAGAGTGTAAATACAACAAAGAAAGTTGTTAATGATGTTAATGTTGTTCTCGCTAAAGTTCTTGTAACAGACTCATTAACAATATCAGTGAGGTCTCTATTTCGCGATTTTGTAACACCCTCACGGATTCTATCAAATACAATAATTGTATCGTTAAGCGAATACCCTAAAATAGTCAAAAGAGCAGCTAGTACATCAAGGTTAACATCAAGTCCAACAAGGGTTATAGCGCCAAGAGCGATTGAGACATCATGAATAAGTGCAATTATCGAAGCAACTGCAAAACGCCACTCAAATCGAAATGCAACATAAACCAAAATTCCAAACATCGCTAAAACAAGGGACATAATCCCCTTCTCTTTAAGCTCAGCACCCACAGTAGGACCAACAATATCAACACGACGAACTTCGAAATTCCCTGTGCCTTGTAAGGCTTCACGTGTAATATCTCCGATATCAACACTTACATTTCCTGTTGTACTCTTCATACGAATAACAACCTCATCAGGTGAACCAAATTCAGTTATAGAAGAGCCTGAAAAAATTTCATTTTCTTTAAGCTTTTCTCTCATTTCTTTTATCGGCGCAGCAGAAGCATACTTTACTTGAACAATAGTACCACCGGCAAAGTCTACACCGTAGTTCAGACCTTTTGTAAATAAAAGGGCATACGAACTTACAAGTAAAAAAATAGAAACAATAAGTGCAAACTTAGACTTACCCATAAAATTAAAGGTTCTTGTGTATTTAAAAAACTCCATAATTATCCTTTAATTCCAAACCAAAAATGGTTATTTTTACTTTTTGCTATTTTTTCTTCTAACATCTGATAGATTCCATGTGTTCCAAGAATCGCAGTAAGCATAGAAGCTAAAATACCTATACTTATAGTAATGGCAAACCCTTTAATTGCACCAGTTCCATACGCATAAAGAACAACAGCTGCAATAAGCGTTGTAATATTTGCATCTAAAATTGCACGCATAGCATTTGCATAACCATCTTCTATAGCTTTGTGCATTGATTTACCCTCATAAATGAGCTCACGAATTCTCTCTGAAATAATAACATTCGCATCTACCGCCATACCAACAGTTAAAACAATACCAGCCATACCAGGAAGCGTAAGTGTTGCACCAAAAAGACTCATAACCGCTAAAATAATAAATAAGTTAGCAATAAGAGCAATATTTGCAATAACACCTGCCATACGATAATAAACAACCATAAAAATGATTACTAAAATAAAACCGCCAACGAGAGCTATCATACTTGCACGAATAGAATCAGCACCAAGACTTGGTCCAACTGAGCGTTTTTCCATTAAATAAATAGGCGCAAGCAAAGCACCCGAACGTAAGGCAATAGCTAAATCTTTGGCTTCCATTACAGTGTAGTTACCGGAGATTTGACCGGAACCTCCACCGATACGCTCATTAATATTTGGAGCGGAATATACCTTTCCATCAAGAACAACAGCTAAACGTTTTCCAACACTTCGACCTGTAAAATCACCAAAAATTTCCGCACCCTCAGCATTAAGTGTAAAGTTAATTTGCGGTTGATTGTTTTGATTAAAACCCATAGAGGCATCCGTAAGCATGCCACCATCTAAAATAGGAATTTCACGTACAAGATACTTTATAGCAGGATTTTTAGCATCTTCTAAAATCACATCACCATATTCACTTGCATCAGCATCACTCATTGTATAAACTCGACCAATTCTATCTTCGTCTATAGCCATGAGTTCAAGTTTTGCAGCACGAGAAATAAGCTCACGAGCACGTTGTTCTTCTTCTTGTGTTTTAATACCAGCTAATTGCACAAGGATTTTTTCTTCACCTTGACGGGCTACAACAGGTTCAGCTAATCCAAACTGATCAAGTCTATTTCTAATTGTTTCTATCGCTTGAGAAATAGCTTCTTTTTCAGTTCTAATAATTTCCTCAGGAGTTAAACTCAGAGTAAAACTTTCCCCTTGCACAAGAAGATTAATCCCTTCTATCTCTTTAAAAAACTCTTGCATTTGCGGTATGTCATCAGAATCTAGTAATGCAAAGGTAATACTTGTTTCATTAAAGGTTAAAGAATCAACTAAAATATCTTTACGTTCTGAGAAATGTTTTATACTAGCAGCTATCGATTTAACACGTGATTTTGTTGCTTCTTCGGTTTTAACACCAAGAAGCATGTGAAGTCCACCTTGGAGGTCAAGTCCAAGCGTTACTTTTTTTCCACTTTCCATCTGCATAAGAGATGGCATTGAAAAAAATACACCAAAAACTACGGCTAAAGCAAGAACTACTATACGGTAATTAAGCTTCATCCTCGTACTTTTTCGCGATAGAGTCTTTTGTAATTTGTGCAATAGTATCAGCATTCATTTTAACACTTAAAAAGTTTTCTTCAACCTTATTTATAGTAACAATAAAACCACCATTGGTAACAACCTTATCACCTTTTTTAAGAGCACTTATCATAGCTTCTCTAGCCTTAGCCTCTTTTTGTTGTGGGCGAATAATTACAAAGTACATAATTGCAATTAAAAATACGAATGGTAATAGTTGAGAAATAATTTCCATGTTTAGTTTCCTTTTGTTTGAATAAATTACAGCGATTATACAAAAATTATATTTATAAAGAAGTTAATTGTTATAATACGTATATGATAGAAAAATTAAAAACCCTCAAAAATACAAAACCTCTCTTATTTAATGCTGCATGTGGATTATTAACTGCCTTACTTTTTAGTGCTTTTTTGTACTTTGAACATTTTGGAATTACTTCGAAGTTTATAAATACGATTTTTGCTTTAGCTGCTTTAACCTTACTTTTATATTCTTCAAAGAAATCCATTCTTTTTGCTGGATTTTTCATGGGTATCTTTTGGTTCTACTGGGTTGGATTTAGTTTTAAACATCAGGGTGTAACTTACATGGAACCTATTATCACCTTATTTTTCGGTTTTCTTTACACTCTCTTTTTTGGAGTACTTGCCTTAACTAATAAAGTGTATTTAAGGGCTATCTTACTTTTTGGATTAAGCTATGTTGAACCGATTGATCTCAACTGGTTACAAATAGAACTCATTTTTATTGAAAGCTATATAGGAATAGCAAAGTACCAACTCATTTTAGTTTTACTCGCTCTTAGCTTACCCACTTATATACCAAAAAAAATGAAATATTTACCTCTCTTGTTTATAGTAGTCGCATTCAATTTCAATGCTGAAGTTCCTCAAGAAAGTAAACTCAAAATAAAACTAGTGGCTACTGATATTGCACAAGAAAAGAAATGGAAAAGAGAATCACTTAGACCAACGATAACTATGATTTACCAACATATTGATGAAGCAATAGAGAATAAATATGACCTCATTATTTTTCCAGAATCCATTTTTCCACTTTATATGAATAAAAATCCACATGTGCTGAATACTCTTTTAATAAAGTCCCACCATATAACTATTGTAGCTGGATCATTATTGAGAGAAAATAAACAAAACTTCAATGTTACCTATATGATTCAAGATGGAAAATATGAAATCGCTAAAAAAATGCTACTTGTTCCTTTTGGTGAATACATTCCACTTCCAAAATTTGCACGAAAAATCATTAATGATACTTTTTTTAATTCTCAAGCTGACTTTACTGGTGCATCTGAGCCAACTGATTTTATTATTAAGGGTGAAACATTCAGAAATGCGATTTGTTGGGAAGCCACATGTCCAGAAATTTACGAAGGTGATGTGAAGTTTCTCATAGCAACTAGTAATAATGCATGGTTTGCCCCCTCTATAGAACCAACCTTACAAAACCTATTGTTACGTTATTATGCTCGTAAAAATAATATTACAGTGTACCATTCTGTTAATTCCAAAGGAACAGGAGTTATCAAATAATTTAATACTAAGTTCCTTTAGATATAATTTAAGATATTTTTACTAAGGAAATGCGTGATTATTAACCTTAAAAATCCCGAACTTTATAACAACCGTGAGCTTTCATGGTTACAGTTTAATACCCGTGTGCTTAAACAAGCACAGGATGAATCATTACCTCTTCTAGAACGTTTAAAATTTCTTGCAATCTATGGAACAAACCTAGATGAATTTTATATGATTCGTGTCGCTGGCTTAAAAAAACTTTTTACGGCAGGAATTATTGTCTCAGGTGCAGATAGACTGACTCCTCTCCAACAACTTCGTGAAATTAGAAAGTATTTACACCAAGAACAACAAGTTGTTGAACACTGCATGATTGGTATTTTAAAAAAACTTGAGCTTAACAATGTTTTTATTCGTACATATTCAGAAGTAAATCAACATGAAAAGAATATACTCAATAAGTATTTTCAAGAGAATATTTACCCTGTTATTATTCCTATTGCTATTGATGCAACACACCCTTTTCCACATTTAAATAACCTTAGTTTTGGGCTTATCGTAAAACTAAGTGATAACGACAACCAAGATATTGAACGTTTTGGACTTATTCGTATTCCTCGTGTGCTTGAGCGTTTTATTGAGCTAGAAAATGGTATTTATGTAACTATAGAAACACTCGTTGCGCAGCATGTGGAAGACTTATTTCCAGGGTATTCTTTACTTAAATATTCATCATTTAGAGTGACAAGAAATGCCGACCTTGAAATAGAAGAAGAAGAAGCAGATGACTTTATGGAAATCCTTGAAGAAGGACTCAAACTTCGTAAAAAAGGTGCAATGGTTCGTCTTGAAGTTGGAAGCAAGAGCGATGAAGAAATTATTAGCTTTTTTAACAACCATACAAATGTATTTAAAGACGATATTTATAGATTTCATACATTTTTAAACCTCGCAAGTCTTTGGCAAATCGTTGGAAGTAAAAAGCATGCTCATCTTTTATCTGAACCTTTTAAACCTAAACTTTTACCACCCTTTGATTGCAGTGAAAATATTTTTTCTACCTTAGAAAAACAAGATGTTTTACTGTACCACCCTTATGAAAGTTTTGAACCAGTTGTGCAACTTATTCAATCTGCTTCAAAAGACCCTGATGTTGTGTCCATTAAAATGACACTTTACCGATCAGGAACAAACTCTCCTATCGTTCAAGCACTTATGAATGCAAGTGAATCAGGTATACAAGTAACAGTAATGGTTGAACTTAAAGCTAGGTTTGATGAAGAGAATAACCTTATTTGGGCAAAAGCACTTGAAAAAGCTGGAGCGCATGTCATTTATGGAATAAAAGGCTTTAAAGTTCATGCTAAAGCAGCACTTATTACACGAAGAAAAAATGGTAAACTTAAACAGTATGCACACTTAGGAACAGGAAATTATAACCCTGCTACGGCAAAAATATATACAGACATGAGCTATATGACAGCTAAAGATGAAATAACAAATGACTTAACCCGATTTTTTCATTTTCTTTCAGGTTTTAGTAATAAAGGAAAACTTAACGAACTTTATATGGCTCCAGCACAAATTAAGCCAAAAATTCTTTCCCTTATTCAAAATGAAATGAGAAAAGGAAAAGATGGACATATCATCGCAAAGATAAATTCTCTCGTTGATGAAGATGTTATTCGTGGGCTTTATAAGGCAAGTCAAGCTGGTACAAAAATCGACTTAATTGTTCGTGGTGTATGCTGCTTAAAGCCAGGAATAGAAGGAGTAAGTGAAAATATAACAGTTACTTCTATTTTAGGAAAATACCTTGAGCATCCGAGAGTTTTTTACTTTAAAAATGATGCTGTACAAGTTTATATTTCATCAGCCGACTGGATGCCGAGAAACCTTGTGCGTAGAGTTGAACTTCTCACAGGAATAAAAGATGATAGCTCAAGAGAAAAAATTATTCAAATTTTACAATTACAACGCTCAGATAATAGCTTAGCACATGAACTACAAAGTGATGGAACCTACTTAAAAGTCAAAAAAGAAGGTGTAAAGTCTATTAATAATCATAAATTTTTAGAAGATTATGTAAACCGAATATCTAAAGCAAAAAAGAAAAAATCAGCGAGTGAAATACAACAAATTGCAGCGCGTCTGTTTATGGAGAGTTAAATGATACATAAGTTTAAGAATTATTTACCAAAACTAGGAAAAGACACATGGGTAGCATCTTCTGCTGATGTAGTTGGAGATGTTACATGTGGAGAAAATTGTTCTTTTTGGTTTGGAAGTGTTGTTCGTGGAGATGTTCACTATATCAGAATTGGAGACCGTGTTAGTATCCAAGACCTAAGTATGGTACATGTCACACACCATAAAAAAGACGATAGAAGCGATGGACATCCTACTATTATCGGCGATGATGTGACAATTGGGCATCGTGTTATGCTTCATGGTTGTACTATTGAGCCAGCTTGCTTAATTGGTATGAGTGCTACTATCTTAGATGGTGCTGTTATCGGTACAGAGTCTATTGTCGGGGCGAGTTCACTTGTTACAAAAAACAAAGTCTTTCCTCCACGCTCACTTATTATGGGAAGCCCTGCTAAACGTATAAGAGAACTCACAGATGCAGAAGTAAAAGAACTTTATGCATCAGCACATCGCTATGTGCGTTTTAAAAATGAGTATCAAGAATAAAGTTTTCTTGGTATTCTACATTTTAGAAGTATCTACCTCAATTCCATTTGCTTCAAGTGTATAGAGAATATCAATAGGGTCTATCTTATCAAATTTTTCCATGAATAAACGTTTTAAATACGCTTGTTCTTTTACTTGTGCTTTTACTAACCCTGATAAAAATTTTCCCTTACTTCGAACCACTAAGTCTTCAATCTCTTTATCAAGATTTATATCTTTAACAATTTCAGCATTTGTAGTATCAAAAAGTGGACCTATCATAGAAAACATACCAGCTAAATACGCTTTATCTTTATCTGCGGAAGTTACATTTGCTTCCATAATCTCAGCTCGGTGAAGGGAAATTTCAAGAATTATTTGAGAAATAGGACTTTCTTCCATCTCTGCATGTAAATAAAGGAATAACCAACGTAACAATTTATCTCTACCCAGAAGAGTAATTGCTTGGATAATTGAAACAATTTCTGATTCAAAAGCACCTTCAACATTTAAGAACTTAATTAATTTAAAACATAATTCTGAACGTTGTTTGATATATGCTTCTATCGCATGGGTGTCTGCATCGTTTCTAAGTAGTTTAATAACATTTAAAATAACAACTTCAGTTAAATCTCGAGATCTATTTATCTCAACAGTTTGGGGTTTACTTAAATAATAGCCCTGAAAAAGATCAAATCCCATCTCTACATACGATGTATATTCTTCTAAAGTTTCTATTTTTTCAGCAAGAACTTTCAATCCTAATTTTTTAAGTTTCGGTACCATAGCCTTTATATTTTCGTATTCAGCTAAAATAACATCTATTTTAACTAAATGCACATACTTTAAAATTGGGGTAAACTTACGTGTCATTTCAGCAGTACAATCAAAGTCATCAATCGCAATTTTAAAACCACGTTTATGGTACTGTTTTATTTTAGCTATTACTTTATCAGTTAAATCTGTAGTTTCTAAAATTTCTAACATGAATTTCTTTTTATCGAGTAAATCAATCATGCCAGAGAGCAAGAAAGCTTCATCAACATTTACAAGAACAGTACCGGTTTCTTCAATAACATCTGATACATTAATAAGCACGTTGATTAAAACATTTGAGGTAGCTTTTATATTCGTAGGAAAATTTTTAATCCCATGTTCAGAATCTCTAAATAACAATTCATGAGCGAAAACTTTTTTATTTTTATTGTAAATTTTTTGTTTTGCAAAATACAATACACCCATTTAAAATCCTTATGTTCTATAATCTGCGTTTATTTTAACATATTCATACCCTAAATCACATCCATACGATGTAAAACTACCATGAGATATACCTAGGTCACAGACAATAGTAAACCGATCTTTTTTCATAACAAGAGATGCTTTTTCTTCCATAGCTTCATCAAAGAGTAAAGTACCTTTATCGTAAACACATAAGGTATCAAAGGAAATACTTAAAGTTTCTTCATCTGCTTCAACACCACTCGCTCCAACTGTAGACGCAATTCTACCCCAGTTAGGGTCCTCACCATATAATGCCGTTTTTACAAGGAGTGAATCAGACAGTGCTTTTGCTACTTTCTCAGCCTCTTTATCATTCTTAGCACCTGTTACTTTGTATGTAACTAGTTTTGTAGCACCCTCTCCATCACGTACCATTTCGGTTGCAAGAAACAGCATTATTTTATGAAGAGCTTCTTTAAATGCTTCTTTATTATAAACACCACTTGAAGCATTACTTAATAGAAGTACTGTATCATTTGTAGATGTATCACCATCTACACTCGCTGCATTAAATGTAGTCTGTGTGACCTCATCTAAAATATCTTGCATCTCGCTTTTTGATACTTTTGCATCTGTAGTGATGAAGCAAAGCATAGTAGCCATGGCAGGGTTAATCATACCCGCACCTTTAGCCATTGCACCTATGCTAAAACTACTACCGTCTTCTAATGTAACCTGATATGCACATTCTTTTGAAAAGCTGTCTGTTGTCATAATAGCTTGTGCCGCAGCATGTGGATTTTTCTTTTTTAAAGAAAAAAGTTTCATTCCATTCATAATTTTTTCTTTAGGTAACCGTACACCAATGACACCCGTTGAACTCATTACTGGGTTTATAATGCTATTCTCACATGTAGAGAGTACTTCTTCAATATCGCGCACGCCAGCTTTTCCAGTCATAGCATTTGCATTTTTTGCATTTATAAGAATAAAATTTGTTTGAAAGTCACCTTTTTTACGGAAGTGCCTAATGGGTGCTGCAGTCATTTTATTTGTAGTAAAGAGAGAAGCTATTTCACATAAGCTTTCGCTATATATGAAAGCCATATCTTTTGCATTCTCAGACTTTAGTCCGGCACTTATGCCATCGGCATAAAAACCATTTGCGCTACACACACCATTTTCTAGTTGTTTCAGTTTATACAAATTTTAATTCCTTAGGTTTATCTCTTTTAAGAAAAATTATTTTCGCACGTGCAATATCTTTTTGTGTTCCAATAATTAAAAGTTTTGATTCACTTGTAATGAGAACATCACCCTTAGGCATAGACATAAATTTACCATCTTTTTTTGTTATACCAATTATAGAAGTATTTGTCATTTCTCTTAAGTGTGTTTCTTTTAATTTTTTGAGTACAGCCCAACTATAACGAGGAATCAAAACTTCTTCCATATCAAGAGGATTATCACTTTTATATAAAAATTCTTCAAGTAAGTTTTCCATATCTGGACGTGCCGCCATTGCACTTACTCTTTTAGCAGTTAGCTTCGTTGGAGAGACAACAGTGTCCGCTCCAAGTTTTTTTAACTTTTCAACATCACCCATAGTTTCCGCTGTAGAAATCACATTATACGCATTTGGTAATTCATGTTCTTTTTCAAAAAGTCTTACCGAGGCAATAATCGCAATATTATCTGAAATAGAATCTGAGAGACTGATAAGACCTTTAGCAGAAGAAAGATGCGCTTTAAGCATTGCAATTTCAGTATGAGGTTCTGCTTGAAGGTATGTCGAATACTTATACTCTTGTGCCCATTCATGGATCTCTTTTCTTGGATCAATAACAACAAAAGGAATATGATTTTTTCTAAGTTGTTTGGTCACTTCTACTGAATAATCATTATGATAACAAACAACAAAATGGTTTTTCAGTCTTGCAATTTTGTATAGCATTCTTCGCTCCTTTAAAATAGCAAAAATATTCCCGTTATTTAACTCCGAAACCATAATACCTATGGCACTTGAAAACACCGCAAAACCAGCAATAATTAAAGTAATAGTGAATATTCTTCCAGCATCTGAAACAGGAGAGATTTCACCAAAACCAACTGTAGTAAATGTTATACCAGTTTGATAAATTGCATCCATTAGTTCAAAATCGTCTATTATGACATAACCAACAGTACCAATCATCATAGTTAAAACAGTAAAAATTAAAGGTAAACGAAAAGCTTTTAAATGTGAATAGATTTCAGGAAGTAGTTCAACATCGGGGGTGGGAGTTTTCTCCCAGTGTAGAAATGTACGAATCCTTGATAAAAGATTCAAAGTGATTTCCTAATTAAGAAGACTTAAGAGTTTTTCTTAAGTGTTCTTAATTCTTTTGCAGAAATTTTAATTTTCTTAGTAGTACCGTCTTCTAAAGTAATACGAACAGTTCTTAAGTTAACTAAAAAACGACGTTTTGTTCTATTTTTTGCATGAGAAACATTGTTTCCACTCATAGGGCCTTTGCCACTAATAGCACATCTTCTTGCCATCTGAAACTCCTTTTATAGGTTTTAAAGTTGCGAATTATATCAAGACAAAGCATAACTACAACTTAAGTGTATAAAAAAATGCTTATTAAAGTACATAAAAGAAAATGCTATCACATTTGAGTCACTTTTTAGTTTCTTTTTATAATTTAATAGATAGAATATAAAAAATCCATATATATAAGTAGAATTTATTGATAACAAAGAATAAAATTAATGACTTTATAGAAAAAATCCCACCAGCACCGAAGGCTTTACAGGCAACTATAATACTTCTCAATAAAGGTGAGCTAACGAAGGCTGGGCAAATTGCGCAGACAGACTTAGCCCTTTGCTCATATTTGAAAAATATTGTAAATAAGCCAATTTACGGGTTTAGAAATGAAGTAACAGATATTGTACAAATTTTTGGAATTTTAGGACTTAGTACAGCACAACAAACTGTCTATAACTATATGATGACGCTGCTTTCACCTGACAAGTGGGAATTATTTAAATTACAAGCTTCTACATTTCAGGACTTACAAGCAAGACTATCTATTAAATGGAAAATGATACTGGCACATTTAAATATAAAAGACAATACTATCGAAAGTGCTATAACGCTTCTCCCTGCAAGCATTATTGTATCTGAAGCCTTGTTTTGTGAAAAGAAAGATGATGTTGACTTGTTAAGAACTGTACACGATATTGACTTAAATACTGTGCTTTCTCGTCTTTGTGGACTAGACCTTTTTGATATATGTCAAAAAATAGCTGAGAAATGGAATATGCCAGATTCTATCGCAACTATAATTCACGCAGCATCTGGTCTTAAACCAATAGAAGAGCAAGAATTAAATACATTAGGAAAATGGATGCACCTACTTCTTTTTTACGAACTTTCTCAAACACTTTATGTGGAAGCTGGACTCAATGATTTTATAGAATTTCAACTAGACTATGTAAGTGATATTTACGATGACTTTATTCGTGTAATGGAAATTTTATGAGAGCAGTTGTAAAAAATGGCATTGGCGTTTTCTCGCCACAAGGTTTTCTCGATGGAAATAATGGCGGTGCTTTTTTAACAATAGAAGACATAGAAGCAACAACAAAGACAAACGCGGACATGGTTCTTGTTTCACTAAAAAAAGTTATCTTTTTTAACCGAAATGGGCTTGATATATTTGTAAAAATGTTTGCTAAAGTACGTGAAAAACAAAGTATAATTGTTGGCTTTTGTGACTATGATCTTAAAAAATTTAATGCTATTAAAAATTTCTACCATAAAGAAACCAATTTTTCACTTTTTGCATCGCTTGAGATAGCATCACTTTTTAGTACGAATTTTGATACAACAAACCTAAATGTACTCCTTTACAATGATGACAAATCACAACGATCAGCAATGGCAATAGAACTTCATGATGGAGGACACAATCCTATAGTTGCGCAAACTGAAGAAGAATTTAACACAAAGAAAAAAGTAAAAACTTCCTATGATGTTATAATACATGATACTTTTCTTGGAGAAATGGGACACAATATTGCCACTCGAGTCACAGGGAATGCTATTATCTATACTGTTTCTTCATTTTTAGATGCGGATATTGGTAATACCTTCAATATTACTTACCACAACAACTCTCTTAATGTTGGCTTTAGACTATTTATATTCGATGCGTATAAAGTAGTTAGCATGAATGTTCATGCTTTAAATTTCTTTGCAAAACTTTCGAGTTCTGGAGCAGAATATAATGCAAGCATTTGTTTTGTAGGACTTACCTTCGATAAAATCCCCACTGCCTTTAAAGAAAATATGGAAGACTCCGGAATAATGTTTTTTGATAATATGGAAAATATATTAGGAGATAAAGACCTCCTAGCAGAACTCGGAGCAAGCAGTGCTGCTGCTGGAAAGAATAAACGCGTTATAAATAAAATGACAATCACTGAACTCCCAAAATTCATAGATGCAACTGCTGCAACCATAGAGATGATGACAAACGCAAAGGCTATAAAAAATGCTGTAAATGTGAGTCAAATAAACATAGAGGATCATACAGATAAAATAGCTAGCTCCATAGGTTATTATGGTGATATGGACGGAATGGTAATTTTAGTATTTCCAAAAGACATAGCGAAGAAAGCTTGTCAACTCCTCATTGGAGAAGAAACTGATGATGAAGAACTTATCCTCGATACTCTCGCAGAACTTGTAAATATTGTTGGGGGTAAAGTAAAAACACTTTTAGCAGATAATAACATTAAGGTAACCATTACTCTTCCAAGAACATATAATGATGTAAGTAGCTTACTTGAAGTGGCTAAAGATAGAAAAGGTGTACAAGTTGACCTTACCTTTGATGATGACAAATTTATATTCTTCTTAACTAGATAAAAGTCTCTCCATAGTATACTTTCATAATTAATAAAAAGAGGTGATTTTATGCTCGTAGCCCCAAGTGTTCTTAGTGCTGATTTTGGAAACCTTCAACGTGATGTTGAAGAAATTTGTAACAGTGGTTGCGATTTAGTTCATGTAGATGTTATGGATGGACATTTTGTTCCAAATCTAACTATTGGACCTGTTGTAGTCTCTGCTATTGCAAAAGCTGCTACAAAGCCTCTTGACATTCATTTAATGGTTGAGAATAATACTTTTTTTGTTGAACTCTTTGCTCCATTAAAACCTCACTATATATCTTTTCATATTGAAGAGGAAAAGCATCCGCATAGACTTATTCAAAAAATTCGTTCTCTTGGAATCAAACCTGCCATTGTTCTTAACCCACATACGCCACCCGAGGCTGTAGAGTACCTGCTAAAAGACTTAGACATGGTCCTTTTAATGAGTGTGAATCCTGGTTTCGGAGGACAAAGTTTTATTGATAATGTCATTCCCAAAGCTTTTAAACTCAACGAAATGCGAAATAAAATAAATCCGAATTGTCTTATTGAAGTTGATGGCGGCGTAAATGATAAAAATATACAACTTCTAAAAAATGCTGGTGTTGATGTTGTTGTCGCAGGTAGTTATGTTTTCAAACATAAAGATAAAGCGCAAGCCATTCAAAGTCTGCAAATTTAATGCGTACAAAAATATGTGGTATAACAAATATAGAAGATGCTCTTGTTGCAATTAACGCGGGAGCAGATGCATTAGGTTTTGTGTTTTATAAAAAATCACCTCGATATATTACGATTGAAAATGCAAAAAAAATCATACAACAGCTTCCCCCTTTTGTAGAAAAAGTAGCTTTATTTGTCAATGTAGATGCAAAAACGATTAATACCACATGTCAAGAAGTTGGAGCAACCCTAGCACAACTTCATTTTGATGCAGATGACTTACTTTATCAAAATCTTTTAATTCCACATGTGAAGGTAATTCGTGCTAAATCAAAAGAAGATATTTTAAAGTATCCAAACGAATATAAACTTGTTGATGCGTACTGTGAAGCTTATGGTGGAGAGGGTAAGCGAATAAATATCGAATGGTTTGAAGATACAGATAATTCTAAAATAATTTTAGCTGGTGGTTTAGATGACACCAATGTAGCCGCGTTAAAGCAATACGGTTTCTATGGCGTTGATGTTAGTAGTGGTGTAGAAAAAGCACATGGAAAGAAAGATATTCAAAAAGTTCAAAGCTTTATTACAAATGCTAGCGAATAACTTTCCCCTCGATGAGAAAAGCATCTCAAGACTCTCCACAAGAGGACTTCCCCTTGAAATTTTAAAAGCACAAATAGATGATAGTCTCGACTATTCTCTCGAATTATGGAGAGCACAAGGTCTTGATATTGTAAAATCCAAAGGATACTTTTATTTTAATACAAAATTTCTACCATTAGAAAAAGCAGAGTTCTGTATTGTCGATATTGAAACGAATGGTTCAAAGATTGAAGAACATCAAATCATTGAAATTGCTGGTGTAAAAATAAAATATGGAAAGATTACAGAACGATTTGAATCACTGGTAAAGTGCTCAGAGATAAATGAGCATATTATAAAAATTACAGGTATTACAGTAGATGATACAAAAGATGCACCAAATTTAAAGCAAGTTCTTTATGATTTTAAACTCTTTTTAGGTGATGCTATTTTTATAGCACATGATGTAAAGTTTGACTATAGATTTATTTCACTTTCTTTTGAAAAAATAGGATTAGAACCACTTTTAAATCGCAACCTATGTTCTCTTGCATTAGCTGAAAGAAGTTTAGTTTCTTATCGTTATGGACTTTCTTATTTAGAAAAAACATTTAACCTTAACCCAAATGCAACACATCATAGGGCTATGAGTGATGTACTCACAACATATGCCCTATTTAAATTATCACTCGAATCAATGGATGAAAATATAAATAATGTAGAAGATTTAATAAAATTTTCTAAAATTGCAAAGAGAAAGAAAAGACCAAAATTTGATCCATTTTTAAAAGAAGAAACAGAGGAGAAAACAGAATAAAATCTTATTCTGCGTATGCTCCAACTGATGTAAGTTTTGTATAACGATCTTGCATACGTTTCTCCGTACCCATTTCTCTAAGCTCTTTTACCTGAGAAAGAAAATACTCTTTAATAGCATTCGCACTCGTATCTCTATCTCTATGTGCCCCAATTAATGGCTCAGCAAGAATGTCATCAATTAAACCTAGTTCCTTTAAATCTTGACTCGTAATTTTCATAGCATTTGTAGCTGCTTCTACTTTTTTAGGATCATTCCAAAGAATTGCTGAACAGCCCTCTGGAGAGATTACGCTAAATACAGAATATCGCATCATAGCAAATCTATCGGCTACACCAATAGCTAATGCTCCACCTGAACCACCCTCACCTATGACAATAGATACAGTCTGTGTATCAAGTTCAGCAAGCTCAAGTAAGTTTCTAGCAATCGCTTCAGATTGATTTCTTTCCTCTGCTCCTAGACCTGGGTATGCACCCGGTGTATCTATCAACATTAAAAGAGGAATATTAAATTTTTCAGCCATTTTAGCTGCACGAAGAGCTTTTCTATATCCTTCAGGATGTGGCATACCAAAGTTTCTTCGTATTTTATTTTTTGTTCCATATCCTTTTTGTTCACCGATGACAATAACTTTCTCATCACCAATATAACCCATATAGCAAATAATAGCTTCATCATCACGAAAATGTCTATCGCCATGAATTTCATACTTATCATGCATAATTAAATTAACATAATCAAGTGCATACGGTCTATCTAAATGTCGTGCAAGTTGTAGTTTTTGAAAATCAGTTAAATTACCATAAGTATTTGATACTTCTTTATCTAATTCTTCTTGATATTTTTTTACTTCACTTTCATCATGGCGTACTTGCGCAGAAATGATATTTTCTTGAATCGCTTTTATCTTTTGTTCAAAGTCTAAATAAACAGCCAAAGTAAATCCTTATTTAGATTTTTTTAAAGATAAGAACACCATTTGTGCCACCGAAGCCAAATGAATTACTCATACAAACATTTAAGTCAGCTTTACGTGAACCATTTGAAACATAATCTAAATCACAATTCTCATCTTCCGTCTCGTAATTAATCGTTGGAGGAATAATCCCATCTCGCATTGCCATTAAACACGTAACTGCTTCTATACCACCAGCAGCACCGAGACAATGTCCAATTTGTCCTTTAATAGAACTCATTGGAGGACATTTTTCTTTACCACCTAGTAAGTCTTTTACGGCTGCTGTTTCATTTTTATCATTAATTGGCGTAGATGTACCATGCGCATTAACGTAATCAATTGTAGGCTCACCTGCCATTTTATATGCTGCTTTCATTGCACGAGAAGGACCATCAAGAGAAGGTGTTGTAATATGATTTGCATCACCAGATTCACCAAAACCTATAATTTCACCATAAATTCTAGCACCACGTTCTTTTGCACTGTCATAGTCCTCTAAAACAAGAGCTGCTGCACCCTCACCCATTACAAATCCATCACGGTTTGCATCAAAAGGACGAGAAGCACCTTTTGGATTTTCATTATTTGTTGATAATGCTTTCATAGCAGCGAATCCACCGATTCCAACACCTGTAATTGCAGATTCTGCAGATACAACTAACATTCTCTCAGCACCATTACACATAATAGTTTTACACGCTTCACTAATAGCATGTGTACCAGCTGCACATGCTGTAACACTTGAAAGGTTTGGTCCTTGTGTTCCATGCTCTATGGAAACAAATCCACCAAGCATATTGACTAATGCTCCAGGAATAAAGAAAGGAGAAATTCTTCTTGGCCCTCTTTCTTTTAAAATATTTGAGTTCTTTTCAATTGAAGGTAGACCACCAATTCCAGAACCAGCGCTGATACCAAAACGCGTCATGTCAATCGTGTCATTATCAGAAAAGTTTGCATCAGACATCGCTTCTTGCGCAGCCTTAAGTCCTAAATGAATAAATCTATCAGCTTTTTTTACTTCTTTTGGTGCCATAACTGTTTTAGGGTCAAAATCTTTGACTTCACCAGCAATTTTAACACTATAATTCTCAGGATCAAAAATTGTAATTGTATCTATTCCACACTCACCATCACATATTGCTTTGAATGATGTTTCTTTGTCGTTACCAACAGAATTAATCATTCCTAGACCAGTTACTACTACTCTTCTCATTAAACTTTCTCCCTAAAATATGAAATACTTTTAAAAACTAGTTATAAACTAACTACTAAAAATATTTTAACCGAGAATACACTCAGTTAAAAATGTTATAAAACTACTTTTTATCGTTATTATTTACGATACTACTTACTTTCGATATATGTAACTACGTCGTTAAGTGTTTGAATTTTCTCTGCTTCATCATCAGGGATTTCGATATCAAATTTCTCTTCAAGAGCCATTACTAATTCAACAACATCTAGGCTATCAGCACCTAAATCTTCAACAAATTTTGCATCATTTTTTACTTCATCTGCATTTACGCTTAATTGCTCAACTACTACTTCTTTAATATCATCTATAAGTGCCATTATAGCTCCTGTTTTTTTATTTTAATCAAGTAAGTATAACAAAATTAACTTAAATAACCTCATTTTATCTTTTAAGTTTATACGCTAAGACAAAGGAATATTTTTTGCTTTTATTCAACTATGAAATATATAATACTACTCTTATTAAGCATACAACTTCTTCTGTCAAAAGACTTTTCCATTACAATCAACAAAGAGTTTAATAGTGCTCTCTTTGACATTACACAAAACTATGACAGGTCACTGAGTGCTATAGGATTTTCAAATGTAATTGAGAATCAAGGTATTGACACCTCTTCTTATACCAATGCATTTGATTACCTTAGTCAAAGATCAAAATTTTATGGTCCTCGAATGTACTTAATTTCACTTCATCCTAATGGTAGTATACGAGATGAGCGTACTACTACGCTAGCAAATTTTAAAGAAGCTGTTTCAGTTTTAAAGACTCCTAACGATGGCTACTATATTGGAGGTAATTCTATTAATGGTACATTTATTATACAAAAACTCGATGCTAAAGGTACAAGTATATTTACAAAAGAACTTGGTACGAAGAATAACAATACTCTTACTAAATTAAGCCTACTCAAAGACGGTGGTTTACTTTGTATAGGGTACTCTAAAACATCAAGGTACCCTAGTGACGACTTATTTCAAAGCGGATTAGGTGGTAACGACACGTACATCATACGCTTAAACAAAAATGGCAAAATACTTTGGAATAAAAAATTTGGTACAAGCGATGATGACCAAGGTATAGACGCAGTTGAAGCAGATGATGGTTCTTTGATTATACTCGCAACTACTTTAACGAAAAATTCAAGTAAAATAACCATCATGCGTCTTGGAGAGAATGGAAATAAATTATGGCTACATACTATAGAAAGAACGAATAAACTCAAAGCATATAAAATAATAAAACTAAGAGACAATTCCTTTGTAATTGCACTCACACAAAAGAATGAACTCAACAAAGAACAAATACGCCTCATAAAATTCAATCTACAGCAAGATATATTACTCGATAAAGAAATTTACACCTCCTATTCAAGTGTACTTAAAGATATAAAAGAATATTCAAATAGAAATATTATAGGTGTGGGTTATGTTCAAGACATGTATAATACAGATGCTCTTGTAATGATTATAGATAGTGAGTTTAATATGCTACATCAACAACATTATGGAGGGGAAAATAGAGATATGTTCAATGCAGTTAGTATTTTAAATACTTCTAAAGCTGCAGTTGTTGGAATAACTACAAATGAAAATTCTCAAGAATCAAAAATGTGGATTGTTAAAATTAAGGAAGATGCTACCATGAGCAAATGATTCAAAAGAAATTTGAATCATTTGGCTTAAAAAAGAAGAACTATCCGCAAGAAGGCGCATCACCATCTGAAGCATACTTCCATACAAAATCATAAAGATTATTCATATGTTTTTCTTTCATTTTAGAAAATTTCTTCTCACCATGTGGACAAATTGCAGTCCATTCTGTGATTAAAGCACCATCATCTTTGATTTTTGCCCATTCAGCACGATTATGCTTCACTGCAAATAATGCACCATTTTTAAGTCCGTCTTTTTTACAAACTTTTAATTTTTTAAGATAAAATTTTTGACCTTTTTTCGCACTTGCCATAGCAGATGTTGAGAACATTGAACTAGCAACAATAGCAGCTAATAATAATGATGTTGTTTTTTTCATATTTATATTCCTTTGTTGTGATAAAACTGTGATATTTTACATCTTTCTTAATAAAGTTATTATTAATTAATCATAAAACAATTGAGTTCTATTAAGTTGAGTGTAATTGTAACTCTTAATCGTGCAATAATTGTGTAGCTTGCTTATTGTATTCTAAAGCTTAATCGTGTTTTATCTTGTTTAAATTTTTTATAGAGTTTAAATTTTGCTTTTTCTAAATCTTCATCCGAATAAGAAAAATCAGCTTTCATTTTTTCATCTTCTATTTTTGCGCTATCCATAGCAAACAATTTTAATTCTTTTTTTGTTAATTTTGATTTTAAAACCCCATAAAGTTCTTTTTCATCATCAATTAAATCTAAAATTTCAATTTTTGTATATTCTGCTAAAAACTCTTTATAGTTGTTTTCACTGTGGTACTGTCTCCATACTGTATTATCTAACATTATATTTTCTCCAATATTTTCGTTAAGTCTTTTTCATTTATAATTATATTTGCTTCGGCTTGTAAAATTTCTCGTGCACAAAAAGCTACACGAGTGCCAGCATGTGCAAACATGGACAAATCGTTTGCTCCATCGCCACAAACGAAGGTTTCTTCTTCTTTTATTCCAAGAATATTTTGCAAACGTACTAACATGTCACCCTTTGAGTAGTTAAACATCATATCTCCACCTACTAAACCAGTAAGTTTGCCATCTTTTTCATGTAATATATTTGAAAAGTCCGCATCGTAGCCTAAAATATCTTTTGCAAATCCAGTAGCCGAACGAAATCCACCACTAAAACAAACAACAGTCACACCTCTTTTTTTCAGTTCTCTTATTGTTTCTTTTGCACCTGGCATATAGGGTAAGTTTTGACTAATCTCTTCTACTATTTTATAGTCCAGCCCTTTTAAAAGCCCTACTCTTTGTTGTAAAGACTCAAAAAAATCTAATCTTCCAGACATTGCTTCTTCAGTTATTTTTGCAACTTTTTCGCCTATTCCTAATTCTTGTGCAAAAAAATCTATCGTTTCGCCATCCATTAGTGTAGAATCAAAGTCAAATACTGCTAGTTTTAACATATAAAATACTCTCTTTTGTTATAATGTCGCAATTATAGCGAATTAGGATTTTTTTTGTTTGATACACTTATAGATAAACTACAAAATGGCACATACATAACACTAGAAACTACCCCTGGGCACTCTCCTCAGTTTACTCCAACAGTAGACAAAATAGAAAGCCTAGATTTACAAAATTTAGTCGATGGATTTTCAACAACAGATAATCCACTCGCAAAATTAAAATACAATGCTCTGTTTGCAGCAAAAATATTGCAAGAAAGGTTTAATAAGCCAGTTATTGCAACAATGAGTATGCGAGACAGAAATAAAATAGGCTTACAGTCTGATTTATTAGGTGCAAATGAAGTAGATATCAGAGCTATTTTAGCACTCACAGGTGACCCGGCTACTATTTCAGACCAACCACATGCCAAAGGTGTTTTTGAAGCAGATAGTTCTTTACTTTTAGACATTATCTCTGCATTTAACTCAGGAATGGATTATGGGGGAAAACCTTTTACACATAAACCTCAAGAGCTTTACCCTTTTGCTGTTGTAAACTCTTATGCGAAAAATCCAAAAACACTTCAAAAAAAAATGCAGAAAAAAATGAAGCATGGAGCGATAGGGATTATTACCCAACCTGTGTACGATTTAGAAAATGCCAAACAACTTTTAGCGTTAAAAGAAGCCGCAAACCAAGAATGTTGTAATGAAAATAAAAGTACTGAACTTATACTCGGAATATTTCCTATCACTAAACTAAGAACTGCACAGTTTCTCTCTGCACATGTTCCCGGAATTAATGTACCCGACTCTTGGATAGAAGCATTAAGAGTTGCAAGTGAAAAAGGTATAGAAGAAGAATATAAGGTTGGTTTTGAATTAAGCAAGAACCTTTTTGATGACATAAAAAAACTCCATCCAAAAATACATTTAATGACAGCAAACCAGTTCCAACTGGCACATGATATATTAGTATAAGAACAAAGGAAAAAAATGATTGATTTAAAACTATTACAAAAAGATTTCGATGCTATGCGAACAAAACTTATGAGAAAAGGTGTTGCAGGTACACTGCTCGATACTTTAAAAGCAAAAAATGAAGAATTGAAAATTGCAAAACAAAATTTTGAAAAACTTCAAGCCCTTCAAAATTCTATGAGCAAAGAATTTGGTGCTTATAAACGTGAGGGTAAAGATATAAGTGAACTAAAAGCCAAGGTCGATGCAAACAAAATCGAGATAACGAAGGTCTTAGATATTCAAAGACAAAAACAAGAAGAACTCGAATCTATGGCGATGGCAATTCCAAATCTCCCCGATGATTCTGTCCCAGATGGTGCAGATGAAAATGACAATGTTGAACTCAAAAAAGTACTCACGCCAAAAACTTTTTCTTACTCTCCAAAAGAACACTGGGAACTCGCAGAAGAAAATGGCTGGATAGACTTTGAGCGTGGTGTTAAACTCGCAACTTCACGATTCTCCGTTTCCTTTGGAATGGGAGCAAGACTAGAGCGTGCTTTGATTAACTTTATGCTTGACTTTAACCGTGAGAGAGGATTCGAAGAAGTAAGCGTCCCTGCCCTTGTAAACCGTACTGCACTCGAAGGAACTGGACAACTTCCAAAATTTGAAGACGACCTTTATAAAATAGATGGACAGGAACTTTTCTTAATTCCAACAGCAGAAGTTCCAGTAACCAACATCTACCAAGATGAGATTCTCTCAGCAGATTCCCTCCCTAAAAAAATGACAGCGTACACATCGTGTTTTAGAAAAGAGGCAGGTGCAGCAGGAAGAGATACACGCGGGATGATTCGACAACATCAATTTCATAAAGTAGAACTCGTAGTACTCTCAAAACCTCAAGAGAGTGAGGCTATTTTTGACGAGATGGTTTTATGTGCATCAGACATTTTAACAGCCCTAGAACTCCCTCACAGAATCGTAAATCTTTGTACCGGAGACTTAGGATTTTCAGCAGCACATACAACTGACATAGAGGTGTGGCTACCAGGTCAAGACCAGTACCGTGAAATCTCTTCTATAAGTAACACAAGAGAATTTCAAGCAAGACGCGCAAAAATCCGTTATAAAGATGGGAAGAAAAATGTCTTTGTTAATACACTCAACGGCAGTTCTCTTGCAGTTGGTAGAACCTTAGTTGCTATTATGGAAAACTATCAGAATGAAGATGGAAGTATTGATATTCCTGAGGTTTTAAAGCCGTACTTAAATATATAGATTACTAATTTTCAAGTAAATCGTTAAGAGTGACTGCCTATTAGCAGCCACTTTTTAATTCACTGTAATTATCTATCTTGCCACTTGAAAATATCCAAAACTTTAATCTCTTCATCTTCAACTTTATAGATAACAGTGTAACCTTTAAAAATCAAATCTCTATAATTCGCATCTTCAAAATAGATGGAAGGTCTACACATAAAAGGAGAGTTAAGAAGCAGATTTTTTTATCCATATCTGAGAAGAATGTATCAACCGAAACATAGTTAGCATTTTGCTCTACTTGAAAAACTCTTTTTTGAACCTCTTCAACAGATGATACGACATAGTCATCTTCTTTTTTATCTTCTATAAGACTAAGTTCATTAGTTTGAAATTGATTTATAAAAGATAAAACTTGAGAGTATATTGACTCATTAACTTGTAGCTTTATAATATGCATCATATTACCTTTTATAAAAAAATTTATTTAGATTTTGGTATATAAAAAGTCAAAAACTAATAATAAGTATTGAAACCTTATTTAGGAATGTAATGCTTAAAAATAGAAATTTAAGAAAGTATATATAAATAATATGAGATACTCTTATACTTAAATATAATTAAAGATAATAATGGTAGAAACCGAGTAGAAATTTTATAAAAACAAGGAAATACATTGAAAGTAATGATAAAAACTCTAGTAATGCTTTTAATCCCTCTTTACCTTCATTCTTTCTCCACAACAAATATCCAATACTTGTATGGAAATTTTAATGGAAATAGTGGGTTTGACACTGTAAATGGTGGGAAAAGTACGGTTACCTTAGAACATTTTACAGCGTATCAATATGGAGATATTTTTGCCTTTATTGATATTGGAGTTGCTGATGATGTATTTAGAAGTGACAAATCTTCTGACATTTATTTTGAGATATCTCCTAGGTTTAGTTTCTCTAAACTAGTGAAAAAAGACTTTACTTTTCTCTTTGTAAAAGATATTTTTATAGCCTTCCAATACAATAGACAAGTGCATACGTTCGAAGACTACGAAGCTAAACTTTACGGAATCGGGAGTGATTTAAAGATGAAAGGTTTTGACATTTTTGGATGTAATCTTTATAATAAAAAACAAAATTTCGGAGATGATACGTATCAACTATCCTTTAACTACACAAGTAATAATATCTTCAATACTAAGATTACTTTTGATGGATTTACTGACTGGACTAAGGGAGACTTACTTTCTCAAAATAAATTACTGTATAAATTAAATAGTACTATTTTTGTTGGAACTGAATGGCATTACTATAAGCTAAAAGATACAAATACCAAGTCAAATGTATTACAAGCCATCGTAATGTATAAATGGTAGTTCTCTAACTACTTATAGAGCTTTACTTACTAATACTTGGAATCAATATGCTGCCAAAACAATGAAAAATAAGTTCCGAAGCAGCACTGTTTAATACAGTAGTCGCAAAAGTACAGGTTATCATTCTTTAGAATAAATACCAAAGTGCAGATTCTTTAGTCGTGGGTCTTTATAGATCTGATCAGCATGACCCTTTATATATATGCCACCATCTACAAGTAAATCTATTATTACTTTTGTAGCTTCTTCTCGTTTTTGTGCATCAAAGTAAATGAACATATTACGAGAGAGTATAATATCAAAGCAATTTTTTTCTCTTATCTCAAAAATATTTCTCTGTTGCAGGTGTATTCTATTGCAAAAAATTTTATTAAGTTGAAATGTATTATTTTCTAAAGGTATAAAATATTTATCACATGTTGTCTTTTCTATTTTATGGAGTGAATGCTCATCAAAAATGCCTTTTTTTGCTAAGGAAAGTGCATATGTATTAATATCGTAGCCCGTTATTTCTACTTTGTCTAAAGAGATAGAATGCTCTTGCATTAAAAGTAAAATAGAATATATCTCTTCCCCACTCGAACAAGGAAGAGAAAGTATCTTAACTATTCCATTTGCCTTTTTTATATACTCTATAAGCCATTCTAACTCTTTTATTTCACGTAAAAAAAATGTTTCATTCACGGTAACAATATTAAGGACTTCTTGATAAAACTGGGAATCATTTTTCAATCTATCTAAAAATTCATTTGTTGTGTAGATATCCAACTTTTGTGCGTAACTCTGAAGTCTTGAAGCTACAAGATGGCGCTTGTCCAACTCTGTTATACCACTTTTGTCATAAAGATACTTTGCGACTAAAGAAAAATTTGTAAAATCCTTCTCTTTTTTATGCTCTTGCTTCTCTTGAAGTATTGGTTCTTTTTTAGTTCTGTGCAACCAGTCAAACATCTATAAACTCCTCATAAAAACTTTTATCTCTTCAAAACTCAAGCTTTTTGTAAGTATATTTCTTTTAGAAGTGAAGGGCCTCATGTAGAGGCTCCCAATAAGAAGTAATTTACGTTGAACAACTAACTTTTATAACTTGCGAGTAGTTTATTAAGTTTTGCTGTCATGGCGGAAAGATGGTCAGATGCTGATGCTATCTCTTCAACACTTCTCGCATTAGAGGTAGAGAGTTCACTTACATCTTCTACTTTATCTATCATCGCTTGAATTGCTGTACCATTTTGTACATAGCCATCCACCATCTCGTCTACTTTTTTAACCGCTTGTGCCATAACATCCACACTGCTTGAAATCTCATTTTGTACACTTCCTGCATTACCTGAGAGTTTTTCTATTTCGAGTGCATTATGTGAAATTGCATCACTTGCATCTGTGATAGATTGGACTATGACACTAATTGTTGCATTAATTTCTGAAAGTGATTTTTGTGTTCTCTCAGCAAGTTTTCTTACCTCATCAGCTACAACTGCAAAACCACGTCCATGTTCGCCCGCTCGTGCTGCTTCAATTGCTGCATTAAGTGCTAAAAGATTAGTCTGGTCAGCGATATCGCCTATGACTTCAAGCACTTGTTTTACTTGTTGCGCATCACTACTGAGACTTGAAAGTTTATCAGCTAGTTCTCTTTCTGCTTCTGAACGGACACTAATCTCATCAGCTAAAGATATAATCATACTGTTCGCATTACCAAGACTATCTTCTGCACCGTTAAGCTCATCTTCAGTCTCTTTTGCATTTTCTATAGCATCACGAAGAACGATTTGAAGCCCTTTACCTTGCGTGCTCACTTCTCCTACTATTACAGATTCTTCTTCTGCTTTTTGACCAATATGAAGTGATGTTCGAGCAAGTTCCTCACTTACAGAAGCATTCTCATTTCCTGTTTCTTTCGCCTGTATAATTGTATCTTGTACTTTTTCTATAAATGCATTAATATGATGGCTTACTATAGAGATTTCATCCTTCCCTTTAATCGTAAGTCTTTGTGTTAAATCACCCTCTCCATGTGCTAAATCCTTAGCCCTAATTTCTAACTCTTTAAGTGGTTTAACCATAAGGGTATTAATTAGTAAGAAGAAAAAACCAATAGAAACTAAAAGAATTATTCCAGCGATTATAAGAATTTCATCCCGTAAGTTATATGCTGGTTGCATAACTTCTTCTTCATCTATTTCTGCGACTATTGCCCATGTAGCTTGGTTAAAGACATTAACTGCTGCATACGTACTCAAGACTTTTACGCCTCTATAATCATCTATTAGCCATTTTCCTTGGGATTCACCATTGACTACGGCTTCCGTACTTTTCGTTGTAACCTTCCAAACACCGATAGTTGTTCCTAAAGCTTGAACTGTTTTGTCCTCAATATCTTTTTGAAAACGTGAATTACTTCGCATCAAGTAATCTGATCCTACAAGATAACATTCACCACTTTCTCCAAGTCCTGCTTCTTTAAATTTATCTCCAAAACGCATAATAGTATTAATAACATCTACTGGCATTTGAAAAATAAGCACACCCTTTTTTATACCATCTATATAAATAGGTGTTCCTATAAATGCTGCGGGAGCATTATAACTTGGTTCATAAGGAGCAAAATCATCAAATGCTATCGCACCTTCACTTAGTGTTAGTGCTTTTTTATACGTACGACCTAAACCTGTTGCAGCATATATACCATGTTTTAAGTTAGTAGCAAAATCTTTCTCTTTAAAATCAGTGTAGATAAGGTTTCCCTTTAAATCTACCATAAAGATATCGTACAAACTGTAAGCATTCAAAAACTTATCAAAAGCAGGATGATAACGCTTGTGCGCTTGCATATAACTCGAATCATATTTAGCATTATACGACATACTGTTTTTTTCACCTAGTTTTGCACTATTGTCCACAATAAAAAGATATTCTGCGATTTGTGCATTTTCATTTTTAGGAATATAGCTTTCAATAGACTTTCTTTTATCACCGTTGGGTACAGCGTAATTTACACCATCAAGATACTCTGTTTGGAAATTTGATTTTAGTGCAGAGACCACAGTGTTTTGATTGAGATCTAGCTCTTCGCTTAGTTTATAGAAGCCTGCATCAAGTGCAACAAAAGCATCACGAGTTCCCTCTTGTGCTGCGAGAGAGGTAAGTAAACCTCCAAGGTAACCAAAATAAGCTTCTATCTCTCCTTGTTTTGCTACCCGAACTGATTCCATTTTCATCATATCTGCTTCTTGCAAAGCTTCTGCCGATTTAAAAACTGCTAGGTACGAAAGAACTCCCGTTAAGAGTGCTAACAGTACTACAACAGCAGCTATAACTTTTGTTTTTATATTCATAGGTTTTCCTTTATCTTACGTAAGCGTAATATACTTTAAGTCTATTATCTACTTTTTTTACATAAGAAAAGCTTAAAATAATTATATTTGATTTTTTTAAGCTTGAAAGGGGGTAATAATGTAGTGTTACTACGTTCAATGAGATTTTTTTTTGTAATTAAGTGAGCCTCAAACAGATAAACCATCCTCTAAAAATAGATTTCCTTGTTGATATAAAGAAGAAGCCATTTTTCCCCATTGAGAATAAATGACAAGTTGATTTTTAGATATATAAAAATTATCGGCTATTTTTTCTATAATACCTTGCTCAAAACGATGGAATTTATCATCAGAATGTATTAATATCATAAGCTCCATTAAAACTATTTTTTTACTTTTTAAGCTGCTTATTTGCTTCAGGGTATCTTCTAAACTAAACATATCTTCGTTATAGGCAACATTTTCAATTCCCATTTCAGCACAATACTCTTCAATAGTATTTTTTTCTTCTTGTTCAAATTCACCATCTATATTAGCGATATAGTAAGCAAGATTTAAAAAAGCAAACTTCTCATTATTCTTTAACTGCATTAATAACATTGATATTCCTAGTCTTTTATGGAATGAAGTATATCTAAGATTAGTAATTACCTTACAATTTAAAATATAATCAATCCCCAATTTTCACTAAATGTTTTTAAAAACGATTACTTTAAGTATATCTCCTATAGAATGTGCAACCAAGTAACAAATTTAAATAAATGGAGAATACGTATGGCAAAAGGTAAAGATAGTCAAAAATCAGTGAAGAAAGCACCAGCAAAAAGCTTAAAAGAAAAGCGTAATGACAAAAAACTAAAAAAAAGCCAAGGTTAAAATTAGTCATGGCTAAAGCAAACTACAGTTATGCAAAACACACACGTGAGCTAGAAAAAGAGAAAAAAAAAGAAGAAAAGCGTAAGAAAAAATTAGCGCAAAAAAATGATGAAATAAAAGTAGAATGATTTATGAAAAATAAAAATGAACTTCTCACCAAAGACATCAAACAATTAATCATTCAAATCGCTATACCCTCAAGTATAGGTATGTTTTTTAATACGATGTACAACGTAGTAGATACCTTTTATGTAGGTCAAATATCTACAGAAGCTATCTCTGCACTTACGTATAGTTTTATGATTTTCTTCATGCTTTTATCTGTAAGTTTTGGTCTTTCTTCTGCTATGACAGCCTACGTAGGAGGAGCACTTGGTAAACATAAGCGTAATATGGCACGTATTTATGTATCAAACGGTATTAGTTTATTTCTAATTACTTCTTTTGTTTTATCCATTATAAGTTTTGTGCTCTTAGAATATATATTTGTTAGCATGGGTGCATCAGGAAAAGTCTTAGAATATGCACTTGAGTATACATACATCATACTTTTAGGAATATTTCCAATGCTTATTGGTTTAGGTGCAAATGCAGTTTTAATAGCCTTAGGGGATACTAAAAGTTATAGAAATATTTTAATACTTGGATTTGTTTTAAATGTAATTTTTGATCCATTATTTATATATGGTTTTTATTTTATTCCGGCACTTGGACTTAGTGGAGTTGCAATAGCAACTGTTTTAATTCAATACATCACACTTTTTTATATGCTCTACAAACTTTACAAAACAAATCTTTTTAATATTTCTTTATTTTTGAAATCTTCTGTAAACAAAAGAGCCTTTAAACATTTACTCCTCCAAGCTATTCCTTCGAGTGCAAATATGCTTTTAATGTCTTTTGGAAGCATGATTGTTGTGTACTTTGTATCTACATATGGGTTTAAAGCTGTTGCTGCCTTTGGTATAGGCTATAGAGTTGAGCAAATTATTTTACTTCCAATGCTTGGGTTAAATACAGCCGTTATGTCCATAGTATCAAATAATTTTGGTGCTAAAAATTTTGATCGAATTGATGAAGTGATACATAAAGCTTTAAAATATGGCTATGCCATGAGTGCAATCGGAGTTATTTTAATAGTCTTTTTTGGAAAGTATATTATTATGGCGTTTGACACGGACGTAGAAGTTATAGATATCGCATATACATATATAATATTTGAAAGTTTTATTTTCTTTTCATTTATCACACTTTTTATATCTGTTTCTACACTTCAAGGCATTAAAAATCCTTTTATAGTGCCTTATATTAGTTTTTATAGACAAGTATTCATGCCTCTCATTTTTTTCTATGGAGTAGTTTATATTTTTCATTTAGATATTATATATTTGTGGATGAGTATGCTTCTCATTATTTCTAGTGCAGCGATTTATATGAAAATATATACAAAAAAACAGCTAGAACGTGCTAGATACAAGAATTAAGATTAGGAATAAACATTCAAGTCTATTCCTAAAATGTACTACCTAGGCTATCCTCTTTCTAAAAAAAGTCGATAGCCGTTTGTATCTGGTGAAAGTACTGCTTGAATTAATCTCCAACCATCTTTATATAAAGCTGATAATGTAGTTTTTGAGTCTTGAATATTCGATGCAACATTTCCATTGTTAGTATCTTGTTTTTTGATGTCAGATACTTGAATAATTTCAGAATCCTCATTGTAAAGAATCGCGCAAAAGTATATTTTTATTTCCATGTTATAAATCCTTAATATCGAGTTTTTAATGAAGCAGTAAAAACTACTTCATAAAAGCATTTTATCTAAGTTTTAAATAAAGTATCTTAAAAAATTCGAGCTTGAATTTATTTTCATATAAAAAGGCTACTTTTAATAACCACTCAGCACTATTGCTATATAATCACATATTAATTTTTCCAAAAGGAATCCAATGCGTGGTTATAAAATTTTTGCTGGTAGTGCAAGTGTTGATTTTGCTAAAGAGATTTGTCAAGTTTTAGATGTACCATTAGGTAAGGCTGATATTAAAAAATTCAGTGACGGAGAAATTTCAGTGCAAATTGCTGAATCAGTTCGTGGACGCGATGTATTTATTGTACAAAGTACAGGAGCTCCATCAAATGATAACTTAATGGAACTTCTCATTATGACAGATGCACTCAAGCGTTCATCTGCTTCAAGCATTACAGCTGTTGTACCGTACTATGGGTATGCACGTCAAGACAGAAAAGCTGCTCCTCGTGTTCCTATCACAGCGAAACTTGTAGCTAACCTTTATGAAACTGCAGGAATCGATAGAGTCGTTACAATGGACTTACACGCAGGACAAATTCAAGGTTTCTTTGATATTCCAGTGGATAATCTTTATGGTTCTATCACTTTTGAGCATTATATAAAAAGTAAAAATCTTAAAAATCCTATCATTGCGAGTCCAGATATTGGTGGCGTTGCTAGGGCTAGATACTTTGCAAAACGTATGGGTTTAGAGATGGTTATCGTTGATAAACGCCGCGAAAAAGCAAACGAAGCTGAAGTAATGGGAATCATTGGAGATGTTGAAGGATACGATGTAATCATGATAGACGACATGGTAGATACTGCTGGAACCATGGTAAAAGCTGCAACTGCTTTAAAAAATAAAGGTGCGACATCTGTTATGGCATGTGCTACACATGGTGTTCTCAGCGGAAAAGCCTACGACAACCTAGAAAATGGGGAACTCGATGAACTCATCATTACAAATACCCTCGATTCTACAGAACATAAAAAAATCAAGGTATTAACAGTTGCTCCTCTTTTCGCAGAAGTAATTCGTCGTGTATACCACAACGAAAGCGTTAATGGACTTTTTGAATAAAATTTTAGTAAAAAGAGAAAATTATCTTCTCTTTCTGCTCAATTATGATATAGGTGATACAAGTTGTTACGTATTGTTACTTTACTCCTCACCCCCCCCCCATTTACAATATTTACACGCTCAATCGTCTCTTTTAAATAAAAATACCATTATAATAACTTATGCTAAAACAAAAAAATAGAAAAAAACTAGAATTTGATCCACAAAAGCTCCTTGATGACATGGTCACTTTTGTAGCAGTTTTAGACACTGCTGGAACTATAATTTTTGTAAATAATACGCCTCTTATAGCGGCTGGTATAACGCTCAAAGATATTGTTGGTATAAAATTTTGGGATGCTTCTTGGTGGGCATATTCACAAGATGCTATTGATGCTATTCAAAATGATTCCCAAAGCTGTGCTGCTGGAAATAGTCTTTTACATGAAATTCAACTTGCAACAGCTGATGGTACATTAATCTGGATTGAGTACAGTATGCACCCTATTTTTGATGATGAAGGAAATGTTGAGTACCTTGTACCTGAAGGGCGTGATATTACAGAAAAAAAAGAACAGCAATTTCAGATGCAACGCCTTGCTCATTATGATATTCTTACTGGTTTACCAAACAGAACATTATTTGCCGACCGTTTTAAAATCGCATTAGCCCATGCAAATAGAAACGAAACACTTTTAGCAGTTTGTTTCGTTGATATTGACCATTTTAAACCAATTAACGACAACTATGGTCATGAGGAAGGTGATCAACTTTTAGTAGAAATTGCACAACGCTTAGATTCTTGTATACGAAGGGAAGACACTGTATCACGGATGGGTGGTGATGAGTTTACAATGCTTCTAGGCGTCCACTCTCAAAAAGAGTGCGAGGATCTCGTTAAAAGAATTTTAACAACTCTATCTAAACCTTATTGTCTTAGTAGGAATACACATAGTATCACTGCATCTTGTGGCATCACTCTCTACCCTTATGATGATGCCGATGCTGATGTATTAACCCGACATGCAGACCAGGCCATGTATGAAGCAAAAATATCTGGTAAAAATAAATTTATATTTTTTGATGCGAAAAAAGAACATTCAACACAAATATACGCCGATTTTTTAGACACTATTTCAAGAGCTATTGCCTCCAATGAAATGGGACTATACTATCAACCTAAAATAAATATGAAAACTGGTTATATTTATGGTGTTGAAGCTTTAATACGATGGAACCATCCAACCAAAGGTTTACAGTCTCCGATTGAATTTTTACCTTATATTCAAAAAACAGTTGTTATGATAGAACTTGGAAAATGGGTAATTTCACAAGCTTTACACCAGCTAAACCTTTGGTATAAAGAAAAAAAGCAATGGCGTATGAGCATTAATATTGACGCGTATCACTTTACAAATAATGATTTTTGTTCTGCTTTGGAAAATGCTTTATCACAGTATGCTAATCCACTAGGAAAGTTTCTTGAAATAGAGATTTTAGAAACAGAAGATTTTAGTGATCTAAATTCTGTATCTTCACGCATCACAACATGCCAATCTTTAGGTGTTCATTTTGCATTAGATGACTTTGGAACAGGGTATTGTTCATTACTTTATCTTAAAAAGTTACCTATAAATTGCTTGAAAATTGATCAAAGTTTTGTTAAAGACATTCTTACTGATAAAAAAGATCGAAGCCTTATAAATGGAATTATTGCTCTTTCAAGAGCTTTTGATGTTGATATAATTGCAGAAGGAGTAGAAACCCTTGAAGATGGAATAGCTTTACTTGAACTAGGTTGTGTCAATGCCCAAGGTTATTACATAGCTAAACCTATGCCAATTTTAGAATTTCTTGTGTGGTCAAAAAAATATACTCCTGAAAAACAATGGAAAAAAGTTATCGAGATACAAGGATAAAAAAGGTATTTAAGAATCAACTTTTACTTCATTGTAGAAATCATACTACTACACAACTTAATTTAACAACTCTATCAGCACAATTTTTGTATAATCATTGTATTAAATAAAATATACTATTATTTATTTTATACACTAGGATATCTCTATTGAAAAACATTAGAAACTTCTCAATCATCGCGCATATTGACCATGGAAAAAGTACTTTAGCAGATAGAATCATACAAGAATGTGGTTCTGTAAGTGAACGTGAAATGAGCACGCAAATGATGGATACTATGGACATTGAACAAGAGCGTGGCATCACTATTAAAGCACAATCTGTGCGTCTTGATTATGTCAAAGATGGCGAACACTACATACTTAACCTTATTGACACTCCCGGGCATGTGGACTTTTCTTATGAAGTAGCAAAATCACTTGCTTCTTCTGATGGTGCTTTACTTATCGTAGACGCTGCACAAGGTGTTGAAGCACAAACGATTGCAAACGTTTACCTTGCCCTTGATAATGACCTTGAGCTTATTCCTGTTATTAATAAAATCGACCTCCCAGCAGCTGATCCGGACCGTGTAGCTGAAGAGATAGAGACTTCTATAGGCATCGATGCTACAGATGCTTGTTTAGTATCTGCAAAAACAGGTGTTGGAATTCGTGCACTTATTGATGCAATCGTTGACCGTATTCCAGAACCAGTAGGTGATCCTGAGGCAACTACAAAAGCTATCATTTATGATTCTTGGTTTGACCAATACCTTGGTGCATTAGCTCTTGTTCGTGTCTTTGATGGTCAGGTTAAAAAAGGTCAAAATATTAAGCTTATGAGTAATGGTGAAGAACACCAAATACTCGACTTAATGTACCCACATCCTATGAAAAAAATCAAGACAAAAGTAATTGAATGTGGGGAGATTGGGATTGTTGTTCTTGGTCTTAAAGAGGTAGCTGTTATCAACGTTGGTGACACTATTACTGATGTTAGAAACCCGACTGCCGAGCCTGTTGGAAAATACGAACCAGCAAAACCATTTGTCTTTGCAGGAATTTTTCCAATAGATACAGACAAGTTTGAAGACCTACGTGATGCACTTGACAAACTTCGCCTTAATGACAGTTCTCTATCGTATGAACCTGAAACATCAGTTGCACTTGGGTTTGGTTTCCGTGTTGGTTTTCTTGGAATGCTTCACATGGAAGTTATCAAAGAGCGACTTGAGCGAGAATTTAATCTTGATTTAATTGCTTCTGCGCCATCTGTAATCTATAATGTTTACCTTAGCAATGGTGATTTTATAAATGTACAAAATCCTTCTCAATTACCAGAAGTAAATAGAATTGACAGAATCGAAGAACCGTATGTCAGAGCAACGGTCATAACACCTAGCGAATACCTAGGAAACATCATCACGCTTCTTATCAATAAGCGTGGAACGCAAACAAAAATGACCTACCTCAATGAGGACAGAGTTATGCTTGAGTATGAAGTACCTATGAATGAAATCGTTATGGATTTTTACGATACTCTTAAATCTATATCTAAGGGCTATGCATCATTTGATTATGAACCTATAGACTTTAAAGTTGGAGATCTTGTTAAGCTTGATATTAAAGTAGCTGGTGAAGCTGTTGATGCTCTTAGTATTGTCGTTCCTCGCAACCAAGCGCTTGCTCGTGGACGTATTTTAGTTAAAAACATGAAAGAACAAATCCCTCGACAACTTTTTGAAGTAGCTGTTCAAGCTTCTTTAGGTTCTCAAATTATTGCACGCGAAACCGTCAAGTCAATGGGAAAAAATGTTACTGCAAAATGTTATGGCGGTGATATTACTCGTAAACGTAAACTTCTTGAAAAACAAAAAGCTGGTAAAAAACGTATGAAGTCTATAGGACGGGTACAACTTCCTCAAGAAGCGTTTATGTCTGTTTTAAAAATGGACTAAAAGAGCGCTATGAAATGCTTATTATGTGAAAGTTTTTCACTTTTGCATATATGTTCCACATGCCAAGAAATCTTCCTTACCCCTAGCCTCTCTAAACGTACAATTCAAAATATTGAAGTTATTTCTTTTTATAAATACCAAGATATCAAAAATCTACTTCATACAAAACATACTGACTTAGGGTATTATATTTATACAATTTTAGCAAAAAATAGTTTTACAAAGTTTGCACAAGAATTTAACTTTACACAGAAGCTTCAAGCTATCGCTATTGATGATAAAAGTGATGAAAACTATTCCCATACTGCCATACTAAATAAAGCCCTAAAATCTAAATATATAAAGCCTCAGTATAATATATTACGAGCAAAAAACTCTGTTTCATATTCAGGTAAAAATAAAGAATTTAGACTTATAAATCCAAGAGATTTTCAGTTAAAAAAGTTTAAGGGAAATGAAGTGATTTTAGTAGATGATATTATAACGACAGGGACAACACTAAATGAAGCGATTACTGTTATGAAGCTAAGCAAAAAAGAAGTTCTTTTTTGTTTAACCTTAGCGGACGCAGAGTTAAAATAAACCTTGTAAAAAGTTACCTAGTTTTTTATTAATTTCTTGTTTTACTTTTTCTTTTACTATATCTTCTGCATCAATTTTCACTTTTGGAGCAGTTGCTTTACCTGAAAGTTTTAAGCTAAACTTTTGCTTGTAAGCCATAATATCAATTTTTGAATTAATATCCTGTGTTTTAGAATTTAATTTTGTATTTGTTGTTTTTATAGACGCATTATTTGAACCTAAATCTAATGAAGCAACGATTTTCTCTTGATTAATATTTGCACGTACATTACCTGTAAATCTTTCTTTGTATAAGTTAACTTTTCCATATTTTTGAACAAGAACAAAGACTTGATTTTGTGTAAATTTTCCATCAACCAAATGACCATTAAATGTTCCCTTTTTCTTGAGTAAATTATACTTTACATCGCCATCAAGTGATGCATCAAAAATCTCAGGATAGAGCAACATATCTAATGCTTGTAATGTTTTTAATGATGTAAGTTGTGCATGTAAATCATCATTATGTAATGTAACATCAATTTTTCCATCTGCTACTTTTGTCTGCATTGTAAAATCTAAATCCTTAGCTTGCTTGAAGTCACCATGCGCACGTAAACTTCCCTTTAAGTGTCTCTCAGTTACGAAGTAGAGTTTATCAAGGTTAGGAATATTAACTACATAGTCACTTTCAATAGAACTATCTTCTAAGTTCACTCTAGCTTTTTTGATAGTAAAACTAGCAAGAGAAGAGTTCAAATTAATTTTACTGTCTATTGTATTTGCATTTAACTCCGAATATGTTGATAAATTAAAAGTTGTTTTTGGCATACGCGTTTTAAACTTGTACTCTTTAGTTACAAACTTAGAATCAACCAGACCTTGTTTAATACTCGAAACAATAGTCCCCTTTAACTTACCTTCTCTTAAGTCATTGATATTTACATCAAGTGTAAAAATGCCATCAGCGTAATGTGGTTGTTTCACCATATAAAGAACTTTTGCTAATTTTAAATTTTTCATACTAGCCGTTAAAGCATGTGGCTTTAACTCTTTTAAAGTCATTGTAAATGATGTGTCAGATGAAGCGAAGTCACTTATACCTTTTACGGACATGTTCTTTTGTGAACCTTTTACAGTACCATTTAAACGTAATGGACCTCGAATATCAGCATTTGTAATAGGCTTTAATATAGCAAGTTCTTTTACATCTAAACTGTACTTAATATCGGTAGTTAATGGTTCAGGTGTCACTTTACCCGAAGACTTTATTTTTGCAAGGTTAGAATTTAAAGCATAAACGTAATTAATAGAATCACCTTTAAGTTTAGCATCAAGCTTCATCGTAAAATTCGTCTTAGGAAGATGCAAGTCTAATACTTTTTTCATAACGCCAAGGTTTACACTTCCCTCTTTTGTTACTAAAGAAATATCTCCATCCAGTTCATGTGGCGCTATATTTTTAAAGTTAACAGCAACATCTATTTTTGCCTTAGCCATTGCATCTTGACCAACAAGCTTAAGTAAGGTCTCTAAATCTGCATTCGTAATCGTAGCTATAATAGATGTAGGATTGAAGTCGGTGAGTTCCACATGGTACTTTGTACTACTAAGAGCTACATCACTCGTGCCATCAACATCCATAAACGCCACATCACCTTTTGCAACTCCATTTGTATTAAACGAACCTATTAAAAGTTTTTCTGTTAATGGACGAAGTGTTTCTAGCTCAGCTAATTCAACATAATACTTCACATCAAAGCTTTGAGAGAACAATGAATACTCTCCTTTTATATGAATAGTATTATTTTTATTAAGTTCTAAATTTACTTCAATAAAACTCGATGTTACAATAAATGTTTTAAGTTTACTTTTGAGTTTAGTGTGTTCTTTCACTGTATCTTCTACAAGAGGTCCAACTATAGAATTACCAAATCCCGTAAATGCGATTACATATATACCAACAAACACAACGACAACAAGTCCTAACAACCACGATAATACTTTCATATAACTCTCCACATTAATATTTTGTAATAATACAGTAATCTATATTTACCTACGAAGGAAGCATGTTCTCATACTTGATTCAAATAGACTCAAGTTATCTAAATTATTTAACTAAACTAATACTTGACATTGTTACACTCAATATGTATAATGTTGTTATCTTTTATAAATAGGAGTCATTAAACAATTATGTCAAAAGATGAAATACAAGAAGAACCTCAAACAAATGAAGAGGAAACAACAAACGAAGAAGCTGAAGCTGAGGCTGAAGCAGTAGAGAATGAGTTCGATCTTTTACAAGAAGAATTAATAGCTCTAAAAGATAAGTATGCACGCGTACACGCTGATTTTGATAACATCAAAAAAAGATTAGAACGTGAAAAATATACAGCGGTAGAATATGCAAACGAAAAATTTGCCAAAGATATGATTCCTGTTCTTGATGCACTTGATGGTGCTATGAAGTCAGTAGAAGGTGATGCAGACAAAGCAGAACTTTTTGATAAACTCAAAGAAGGAATAGAACTTACACATAAGTCATTTCTTACGCAGTTAGAAAAACATGGGGTATCTTTAGTTCCACATGATGAACCATTTGATCCAAATATTCACAACGCAATCCAAACAATGGATAGCGATACAGTAGAATCAGGACAAATCGTACAAACTTTTCAAACTGGTTATAAATATAAAAGCAGACCATTACGTGAAGCGATGGTAATCGTAGCGAATTAGTTCGCAAAACAAATAAATATAAATTAAATAAGGAAAATAATATGAGTAAAGTTATAGGAATAGATTTAGGTACTACAAATTCATGTGTTGCAGTTTATGAGGGTGGTGAAGCGAAAATCATCCCTAATGCAGAAGGTAAGAATACAACTCCATCAGTTGTAGCATTTACAGATAAAGGTGATGTTCTAGTAGGTGATCCTGCAAAACGTCAAGCAATCACAAACCCTGAAAAAACGATTTCTTCTATTAAGAGAATTATGGGTCTTATGATGAACGAAGAAAATGCAAAAGCTGCGCATGATAAAGTTACTTATAATATAGTTGACAAAGATGGTGCAGCATGTGTTGATGTAGCAGGTAAAATCTACACTCCACAAGAAATTTCTGCAAAAATTCTTGTGAAACTAAAAGAAGATGCTGAAGCGTATATCGGTTCAACTGTAACTGACGCTGTTATTACAGTACCTGCTTACTTTAACGATAGCCAAAGAAAAGCAACTAAAGATGCTGGAACAATCGCAGGTCTTAATGTTTTAAGAATTATCAATGAGCCAACTGCATCTGCACTTGCTTATGGTCTTGACTCTAAAACTGAAGAAAACGTACTTGTTTATGACCTTGGTGGTGGAACATTTGATGTTACAACACTTGAAATCTCTGATGGTACTTTTGAAGTTCTTTCAACTGATGGGAATGCATTCCTAGGTGGTGATGACTTTGACAACAAAATTGTTGATTTCTTAAATGATGAATTCAAATCATCACACGGAATTGAGCTTAAAAACGATAAAATGGCACTTCAAAGACTTAAAGATTCAGCTGAAAATGCTAAAAAAGAATTAAGTTCAGCAACTGAGACTGAAATCAACTTACCATTTATCACAATGACTGAAGCTGGACCACAGCATTTAGTTGTAAAACTTACACGTGCTAAATTTGAAGCTATGATTGCAGATTTAGTTGAAGAAACTATTGACCATATCAAAGTTGCAATGAAAGAATCTGATTTAGAAAACAATGAAATCAAAGAAATTATCATGGTTGGTGGATCGACTCGTGTTCCAATGGCGCAAGAAGCTGTTTCTAAATTCTTCGGTGGAAAAGACTTAAACAAAAGTGTTAACCCTGATGAAGTTGTAGCTGCGGGTGCTGCTATTCAAGGTGGTGTTTTACGCGGTGATGTTAAAGATGTTTTACTTCTTGATGTAACTCCTTTATCACTTGGAATCGAAACTCTTGGTGGAGTTATGACGAAAATAATTGAAAAAGGAACTACGATTCCTGTTAAAAAATCTCAAGTATTCTCAACTGCTGAAGACAACCAACCAGCTGTATCAATTAGTGTTGGTCAAGGTGAACGTGAGTTTGCTAAAGATAACAAATCATTAGGTTTATTTGAACTTGGAGATATTCCAGCAGCACCAAGAGGTGTACCTCAAATTGAAGTAACTTTTGACATTGATGCAAATGGAATATTAACTGTTTCTTCAACTGATAAAGGGACTGGTAAGTCTCAGTCAATCACTATTTCTGGATCATCTGGACTCAGTGAAGAAGAAATCAATAAAATGGTTCAAGATGCAGAAGAAAACAAAGCTGCTGATGAAGAAAGAAAGGCTCTTGTTGACTTAAGAAACCAAGCAGACGCTCTTATCGCTCAAACTGAAAAGTCTGTAGAGGAGATGGGTGAGAAACTTGAAGCAGAAGAAAAAGCTAAAATAGAAACGGCTGCAACTGAACTTAAAGATATTCTAAAAGATGAATCTGCAACAAAAGAGATGATAGAAGAAAAAGTTAAAGCATTAACTGAAGCTGCACATAAAATGGCTGAAGAGATGTACAAACAAAAAGAAAATCCAGAAGCTGCTGAGGCTGCTGAAGCTGATGCAAAAAAGAAGAAAAAAGATGAAGATGTTATCGATGCAGAAATAGAGTAATGTAACTCTATTATTTTACTTTCCACATGCTCTTAGCATGTGGAAAACCACCCTCTTTCACTTTCAAAATCCAAATTTCACTATAATTATACATCTTAAATATAATTGGAATTCTCATGGTAAAAAAACTAAAGTATTACGTAAAAGAAATCATTCTATTTATTGTTATAATAACCATCTTTGCAAATGCTCTGAGCTTATATAAAAGTCATGGACTTAATAATGCTGATTTGAGTTTAGCCGATATTTATCTCACAAACAATGAAAATTATTCTCTAAAGAATGACCGACCTACATTAGTTCATATATGGGCTATATGGTGTCCTACATGTAAAGTAGAAGCATCAAACATACAAACCCTCTCAAAAAGCTATGAAGTACTTACAATAGCTGTAAAATCAGGTTCTAATAGTGACATAAACAACTGGCTTAAAGCAAATGGATACGACTATAATGTAGTTAATGACCAAACAGGTTTTATCAGCGCAAACTTTAAAGTAGCTGTTTTCCCAACTACGCTTATTTATGATAAAAACAAAAAGTTAGTCTTTAGTGATGTTGGTTATACCAGTACATGGGGATTATTTCTAAGAATGTGGTGGGCTTCACTTTAAAATCCATTTGAGAAGTCGTACCATGTGGAAAAACCACATGCTACGATGTATTAAAAAGTACGAATTACTTTTTAATGTTTACTCTATACGCTTTACTTGATAATGGAACCCAAGGACGTTTAATATGTTGAGGACGACGTTTGGTTGAATTTTCATCAAGACCACGCGTTAAATCATCTCTCCAACCTTTGTAAATTTCAAAGTTATTTTCATAGTTAACATAAATGTCACCAATTTTATCACCTGGTTGCGCAGGTTCTACTATAACTTTTTGATGCCAACAATGCATACCAGAAATCGGGTCAGGATGAACAGCAGCTACAGCATTTTGCCATGAACCACTCAGACCATCCCACCAAATATTTCCACTATCTTTGTTGTAATCAGCAAATCTATCAGCATGAAAAGGAACAATACCTTGTGTATACTTCAGTTTACCAACCTTACCATCCATTTGAAGCTCAGCTGTTGGAACACCATAACTATTTATTCCTGATGTACCATCATAATCTTCAATTGTAATTTGCGCACCTTCTTTACCAACATTCTCCGGAGAGTGTGCCATAAATTTAGGGTCGTTCATGTCACGTTTAATAGGTTGAGAAGTAACTTTACCATCGGTCACACCATTTGGAACTGAAACAGAGTTAACTAGTTTCCATCTTCCACCATGATGAGAACATGCTAGAGTACCAGGTAAAATTCCTTCAGTTGGCACTGCCATAGCTACAAAGTAACCTGATTCCATATCATTACCATTTGCATCTTTTTTTACAGTATCTACGATTCTTACACGAATCGCATCACCACGTTTAAGACCTTGACGTGCAGCATCTGGAGTTGAAATCCAAATAGGGTCATGATTTTGAGAAATTTCCATAAGGTGCTTACTATTAGCAGAACGCGTATGAATATTATATGGTAAACGAAAAACAGTATTTAGCGCGTACTCATTTTTTTCTTTTTCCATATACATGTGATTTACATGCGATGTAATATGAACCATTTTTTTCTTTTCTTCTTCACTTCTTGGGTAAATTGGAACAGCATATTCTGGCCATTTCCAATCATCAGCTAACCAATCACAGAAAAAGTCTAGTTTTTTATCAAGCGTAGCAAAACCTTCCATAATCTCACCATCTATTTCGATAGCGACAGGTTTTAAGTCGTCTTTATACTTCCCATCACCATGATGATCTTTAGCATAAATTACACCCGTTGTTTCATTTTTAGTAAGTTCTTCTTTTTTATACTTGTGACCATGGGCAATAAGGTGCTCACCATCAAATTCAACTGGTCTTTCTTGTGGAGAATAAATATGGTTTTCTTCCATCCAAGCACCGTGATCTCTCATATACTCGTATACTGGGAATTCAGCATCTTTGTATCTAGCATCTTCAGTTGCAGTTTTTTTCAAGTTCGGTAAGTTATCACCAAATGCTGCATCATACCACTCAGCAATAGTAACTGGAGTACCTGGAGTTTTTTTAGATTCCCACATGGAATGAACAGTTTTAGTTTTAGCATCATCAATAAATAAATCACCCTTAGGGTCAATATAATTAACACACATGTCAAACCAGAACTCATTTTCTTCCCAAACTTCACCAAGACCAGCTTTAATATGCGCTTCAAGAGTAGCACGAGCTGGATTGTTTGGTTTCCATCCCATTTTTTCTAAGGCAACACGCATAACAGGTTGACGGAATGACGTCCAACGTGCAGGCATAGTAGCTTCAGAATGTTGATCGTGTCTCTCTCCAGCTAAACCAACTGGTAAAATATAATCTACATACCAGTTCGTCTCAGACCACGTTGGTGATAAGTTAAATGTAAGTTCCATTTTAGACTCATCTTTAATCGTTTCAATCCATCTAAAACCATCTGGGTTAATCCAAACTGGGTTATACATACGAGGAATCCAAACAGAAAGCTTTTTAGGTACATTAAGACCCTTTGCTATCCATTTATCTTGCCATTCAGTATCTGCAAGTAAATGTGGAAGCAAGAAAGACATTTCATATGATGATAATGGCCATTCTGGTGGGAATGAAAGTTCGTTATAAATATCGATTTTAGGAACGTTTGAACCACGTGCACCCTGACCAACAGTCGAAGAACCACCTTTACCAGCAACAGAAATTACATGCCAGTGATGGAAGAATGTTCCACCCTCTGGACCAATTGCTCCACGAAGACCAAGCATAAGAAAACCTGTTCTTCCAGAAGTCCAACCACCACGATTTCCAGCAGCAGCAGCACGCCAGAAGTACGATGAAATTGAAGTTTCAGCCCAAATAACCATGTCGTATAATTGCTCTAATTTATACGCAGGAACATGTGTTTCTTTAACAGCATATTCTAAAGTATACGGATTATAAAGTTCTTTTAGCATACCCATGTAAGCATCAAAAGTTTTCTCAGTAGGAACAGCAGAGATATAACCTTCTTTTACCATGAATTCAAGATAATTAGTATTATCCATCATTACTTCCCAGTTAAACCATTTTTTAACAAATGCTTTATTTACCTTACCTTCGTTTAACATACGTTGACATAGGTATAAGTAAATAGCAGCTTCAGTACCAGGCCATGCAGCAATCCAAAGGTCCGCCATACCAGCAGAGTTAGACATACGAGGATCCATAACTACAAGTTTAGCACCCTTCGCTCTTGCATCAGCGATATGCCCAGCAGCTTGTTGGAAGTAGTGACCAGCATCCGCAGCATGTGAAGAGTTAAGGAAAATTAATTTCGCATTTGCCCAATCTGGTGAAGATCTATCATCATTTGACCACTGAATTGTCGGAGTACGACCACCAGATGAACAAATATTTGTATGTGAGTTGAAACAATCTTGACCAAGAGTATGCCAAACTTTACCAGTAAAACCATTCTCATTTGGACGTCCAACATGAAACATACATGATTTTTTAGATAACTCGTCGCCATCTTTCATAGCATCATGCATCTTGTTACCGATAGTAGTCATAGCTTCGTCCCAAGTAGTACGAATCCATTTCCCTTCACCACGAGCAGAACCTGGAGCACGTTTAAGAGGGAATGCTATTCTATCTGGATCATACATTTGTGATTGTGTTGCATAACCTTTTGCACAGTTACGTCCACGAGAACCTGCATGAAGAGGATTACCCATATACTTTTTAACTGTAAAAGTTTTCTTATCAACCCAAGCTGTTAAACCACATGATGCCTCACAGTTAGAACATGCTGTAGGAATGATCATAAAATCATTTACTTCTATTCCATCAGGATTATCTTCTGAACGGACACCTTTGCGCTCTATACCACCACGTTTCCAGTCATCACCATCTAACTCTTTAAAATCATCCCATTCTTCCATTGGAGGATAGAATGCTAATGAGTCTGGTGTGTCTGTAAATTTGCTTTGTTTAACAGATTCTGCCATAGCATCAGCTGTAAATACACCCTTAGCGATAGCGGCACCTGCAACTGTAAATGCAGCACCTTTTAAAAATGTTCTTCTACTTTGTAAATACATTAAATATTTCTCCCTAACTCATTGGTAATAATTGTGGAATCATTAGCCAAACATGTTTAACTATAAATAGACCCACTAGCGCTAAAATAGCTGCTAATTTTAAGATTGATTCAGATTTGCTTGCACGACTTAATACAATAAGTAACATAGGTAATATATATGTCATCCACTGACCTATCCAGAACATTACTGCATAAGGTCCATCACCTTTGATATACTCAATAGTAGCTGCAATTTCTTCTGCTTTCATTGGTCCAAATACATACTCAGACATATAAATAATAAACGCCATTAAAGCACTTAAACCAAGGATCACTCCCATAGATTTTTTTGCTTCATATGAAAGTTTATTTCCACCTAAAAGAATCATGGCTGCTGAACCTGACAATGTTGCTGCAAGAATCATTTGAGCAGACTCAGCTGGCATTTGCCATAGCTCACGTGCAGTACACTGTGAAAGAAGTGCTGCTGTATAAAGTGTAACTGGAATCGCTAAAATAGTAGTCCACAACAATATTTTGTCATATGTTTCATCTTTTTTAGTATATGAAAGAAATACTAATAGTGTTAGTAAACCTAAAAATGCTGAAGCCATAAATGAGCCCCATGTAATTGCAGAAGACCAATGAGGATGGAAAAATATATGCCACATTCTAAATGGTTGGTGCAAGTCAGCGAGCGTAAATAATAAAAAGATATTAATAAATACAAATGCAGTTGCAGCAGTTAAAAATCGCAATTGCTTTCCTGATTCTGGATGTGTTCTAAGAAGTAAGAATAGCATGAAAATCACACCGGTACCAATACTTTTTGCCCACATATTAACTGTAACTAACCAAGGCCAAACTGTACCTGGAAGTGCTACATCTAAAGTTACCACAGCTTGTGTAGCTGCTAATATTTCATGTGCTGCCATTAGTGGTGTCCTCCTACGGGAAGTGTCGTGATTTTACCAAATAAGTTATGCCCTTCATTTCTCTGTGATGCAAGAGGATTTAATGAAACATTGCCACCACCTACATAATAATGATGAGGATTTGTACCTTTTTCTGGTTTACGAACTTGAACATTTGATTGATTTCTTTGAATATATTTAGAAATATTTGATGCTGCATCATCTAAGTCACCAAAGATATTTGCCTCAACGGGACAAGCAACAACACATGCTGGCATCATAGATGAAGCGATACGGTGCGCACAATATGTACATTTATCTGCAGTTTGTGTAATCGGATCAATATAAATTGCTCCATATGGACACGCCATAACACAACCAGCACAACCAATACATCTTTCTTTATCAATGTTTACAATTCCATTATCCAAATAATGAAGTGCAGATACTGGACAAATTCTCTCACAAGGAGCATTTTCACAGTGGTTACATCTTAAAGGTGTAAAAGTTCTTTTTGTCTCTGGGAAAGTCCCTACATCTACATACTTAACACGTAATCTCCATGTACTAAGTGGAACTTCATTTTCCACTTTACATGCGATTTCACACCCTTTACAACCCATACATAGGTGCAAATCAACTAGGAAGCCTAATTGCATATATTCTCCTTTAGTCTTGTTTATTGGCAAATTTAAAAATTTTGTCATGACTAATATAATTTAAAATAAACATTTCATTACCATTCATGATATTTTTTGTCTATTTCACTACTTGGATAATATCTAAAAAGAACTTAAAATTATTATAATAGCTTAGGCTTTAATTTAGAATTTTGTTTGTTGGGTAAATTTGGAAAAAAGATTATAAAATAACTTAAAAATCAAAGAACATATCATCATCAAGTTCATTCTCTTCAACAACTGCATTTTCATCATACTCTATAAACATAATTATTGTATCTACGTTTGAAAAAAATGAATCATCTAAAAAGTGTGGGTTTGAAATATTATGCTCAAAAATTTCTTTTCTCCAAACGATGAGATCATTTACAAAGCCTTCAATGAGCGCTGTAATATTGGACATTCTTTCTTTATCATCAAATAACAATTGCGCATGATCAACAAGATTGATCCCTAGCTTATTGATAGAAGAACCTAGTTTTGAAAACAATGGATAATTAGCAAGTATACTTCCATATCTATAAATTTTTTCACCTAATTCTATACTTGTTTCTATTGTGTCAGTATGTTGCGTAACTAGGATTGCTAAAGTGTCAATATCTTCTTCTAAATCCTGTAGTTCGTAGACATCTGTTTCTAAAACATAGTCGGTGTAGTTTAACTCTTCTTCAGCATCTTCGCCCATTATCTTAGGAGGAATTTCTTCTTTACTTTCTGTTATTAATGAAGTGTCTTCTTCTTTTATTTGTACATTTTCTTCTAAATTATCTTCATCCCAAACAATCATTTTAGTGACTTTTTTTATTTTACCATAATCACTCGAGTTATAAAGTTTTAAATAATTAGTAATCATACCTTCAAAATTTCTATCTAAAATAATCGAAATATCTTCGTATATTTCTTGATTGTATGTGTACGAGCTTAATATATATTCTGTTAATGTATTTTTAAACTGAATACAAACCATAAAAATATCTGCTAGTAACATTTTTTTTTGTTTAAAAAAATCTAACATAGCAAAAATAACAGGACAATCCCCTAGATCATTTTCGCCATTGATAACACTCAAAAAGTATTCTATTACATTTGTAGCATAATGGTCTTGGAAATACTCTTTATCAATAAAGTATTTATCTAGCCTTTCTTTTACTACAGGCTTTTTCATCCATAAGTGAAGTATTTTTTCTTTATTCTTTTCTAAATCATGTACTATATTTTGTGCACTTTTAAATCCACTCGCATCTATTTTGTCATTATCTACTATTTGATTTTCTTCCATTTGCTTATAATAATCATTTAAAAGAATACGCTCTGCGATGAGTTGCGTAGTTTGGTACAAAACATTTCGTACCTGTTTTAATTCTAAAGGTTTCGTTAAAAAGCCATTTAAACCAAGTCGTATTGCCTCTTGTAAATAATTTACTTCATTAAAAGCACTAATGATAATAATAACTTGTTCAAAATTGAGGAGCTTCATTTTTCTAGCCATTTCAAGACCATCCATAGAACTCATTTGTATATCAGTTATAACTAAATCATAATGTCTACCCATTTTTTCATAGTATGTTTGGTATTGCAGTAAACCATCTTTACCGTCTATGCCAATATCCACTTGTTGAAAAAAAGTAACAAAAAGTTCTTGGGTTGATTCTCTCAGCACTGCATCATCTTCAACATACAAAACTGTTAATTTTTTGGAATTTTCTAATATTAATATATCATCAATTTTCATTTTTTCTCTTTCTCTATATTTTCTACAGCTTTCGCAAAATAAAAGCCTTGGTATTCATCTACATTAAGTTGCTTCAACATATCAAAAATAATTTTTGAATGCACGTATTCAGCAATAACTTTAATTCCAAGTTTATGCGAAAAACCTACAATTGCTTCGACTAAAGTATATGCTTTTGTATCCGTGTCAATATCTTTAATTAACGAACCATCTATTTTTAAATAATCAGGTTCAATTTCTAAAATATACTCAAAATTTGAAAACCCACTTCCAAAATCATCAATTGCTATAAGCACACCATGCTTACGGAAACGTTTAATAAAGGTTTTAACATCTTCGTAACTTTCAATACTTTCACTTTCTGTAATTTCAAAGATGCATCGCTTCCCTGCATGTGGATTATCACGCATAAAGCTTTCTATTTTTTCTAAGAGTGCTCTGTTTTTAATATCGCTATACGTAAAGTTTAAACTGAGCGTATGCTCTGATGTTCTTACTTTTTCTAATGCTTTTAAAATCACTCGCATTGATAGTTGTTCATAAAGTTTTGTTTTAATTGCTACATCTAAAAAATCAAAAGGTTCAATTAATTTTAAACTTTTCTCTTTTCTTAGTCGCATTAAGGTTTCATACTTAACGGTATTCTCATTTTTATCTACTATGGCTTGATAAACGTTAACCACTCCATTTGTATCTATTGCACGAAGAATCACATCTCTGCATTGTAATGTTAAACTACTATTGCGTCGGTTATCAATAGCTTGCGAGTACATCATATAAGGTTTTTTATTCTCTTTAGCATAATCAAGTGCTATTTTTGCACTTTCATAAGAGTGCTCTTCCACACTTGAGAGACCTATAGTAATATTTATAGTGATTTTATTCTTATGTATTACAAGTGTGAGATTATTAAGTTTACTAAAAAGAGTTTCTATTAAAATTTCGTATTTTTCAGGAATAATATGTTCCGTTTTATCTAAAAGTGCAAACTCATCTGAAGAGATTCGGTAAAGTGTATAACTATCAACTTCATTCTCAAGAGTCAGACTAAGATAGGTTGCAAACTTTACTAAAACCTCTGAGCCGATTTCACTTCCATAAACTTCATTAATTGTTTTAAAATTATCTATATCGATAAGAAGTAACATCGGAGCTTTTAATGCTGCGAGATCTTTAAAAAAAGAGTACCGACTATAGAGGTTCGTCAAGTCATCAAAATAAAGCCGTTTTATTATCGCTTCGTTTTGCTTTTTCACTTCGAATTCTAAGTCGCTTTGATAGTTTTTCGCTAATTTTAGCAAACGCATTTTTTTTAAGACTTTAGCTAAAGCCTCAGAGAATGCTTTATAATTTAAAGGTTTTAAAAGGTAGGCATCTACATCAAGCTGAATTGCTTCATCAAGCTGAATTGCTTCTAAGAAATAAACACTATCACTATGTGCTGAAAACATTAAAACGGAGACATCTTCATTACTATTTTTTATTTCTTTAACCATTGCTAAGCCATTAAGCTTTGGCATATTAATATCACTCATAACAATATCAATAGGATTTTCTTTAAATTTCTGGAGACCATCTTCTCCATCTACTGCAATAATAATATTTGAAAAAAAGTTGTTTAAAAAATGTAGCGTAGTTTCTCTCGTTTTTATATCATCTTCTACATATAAAAGTTTTAATCCTTTACATAATAGAGTGATTTCTTTGGAACTATCTAACATATCTTAACGCCTCCATTATTTATTAAAATTTATAATAAAAAACTATATCTAATTAAGTATTAATCTAGTCTTACTTTAACAGATTCAGCATGCGCTGTGAGTCCTTCTGTATCTGCAAGGAGGGCACAGGCTTTTCCTATTTCATTAATTGCTTTTTTTGAGAACGAAATAATGGAAGTTTTTTTCATGAAATTCTCAACACCCAAAGGAGAATAAAATTTTGCTGTTCCACCCGTAGGTAAAGTATGATTAGGTCCTGCTACATAATCACCTATCGCTTCAGGAGTATTATGACCTAAAAAAATAGCTCCAGCATGTTTAATTAAAGGAAGTAATTCAAAAGGAGAACTTGTTGCAACTTCTAAATGCTCAGGTGCAATTTTATTCATTAAATAAATTGCTTCTTCCATTGTTTTTGTAACTATAATTGCACCACGTTCTTCAATAGACTTTCTTGCTATTTTTTGACGAGGAAGTTTTACTAACCAATTCTCTATTTCTTCTTGAACTGCATCTGCTAAGTCTTGAGAAGGAGTAATTAAAATAGAACTTGCCATTTCATCATGTTCAGCTTGAGAAAGTAAATCTATCGCTAAATGATTTGCATTTGCTGAATCATCTGCAAGAATTCCAATCTCACTTGGTCCGGCAATCATGTCTATATTTACATCGCCAAAAACCATTTTTTTAGCCGTAGCAACAAAAATATTACCAGGACCTGTAATAACATCTACCTTAGGAATAGTCTCTGTTCCATACGCCATTGCTGCTATGGCAGATGCTCCACCTACTTTATATACGTTTTGAACTCCACAAAGATGACAAGCGGCTAAAAGAAGTTCATTTGGTTTATTATCTGGAGTTGGTGTACAAACTATAATATTTTCTACTCCCGCAACTTGGGCAGGAATGACATTCATTAAAAGTGATGAAGGATAGGCTGCTTTGCCACCAGGAATATATAAACCCGCACTCTCAACAGCAGTAACACGTTGCCCTAAAATAGTACCATTTGGCTCATCATCAAACCATGATTTTGGTTTTTGTTTCTCATGGTATCTACGGATTCTGTCATGGGCTAAATGAAGTGCTGCTTTTAAGTCATCATCAATCATATTATACGCTTGTTCCATAGCTGAAGTTTCTATTTTAAGGTCGGACTCTACTTGTGGAGTCCAGTTATCAAACTTAATGATATGTCTCCCTAAAGCCTCATTTTTTTCAGCTTTAATTTCATCAATAATACCACCCACAATAGAGCTTACATGTGCCATATCCATTTTTCCTCTTTGTAAAAGTTCATCGAACTCTTTAGAAAATGTTTTAGAAGAAGTGTTTGTAAAGACCATTTGATTTCCTATATTTTTATAATTTATTTTACTTTTTTACTTGCGTATTGGAATCTTTATAATATGCTTTTACTTGTCTCAGTGCATATAAAAAAGCATCTGCTTTTACAGCCCCCATCATTCGCTGAAACATTGGTGTGCCATTCGTATCTAAAAACCAAATAGCAGGTGTTCCTCTTGCCATTAAATGACGAGGTGTATAGTCATTTTCATCGGTATATGAAATAATAGAAATAAAATTCTCATTTAAAGCCTTAATAACAGCAGGGTCTTTAAATGTATTTTCATCAAGAACACGACAGTAATGACATGAATGACGAGAGTAAACAAATAATGTAGGTTTATTTTGTTTTTTTGCATTTGCTAAACCAGTTTCAAAATCTTTTTCCCATTGAATACCTTGGGAAAATAAACTTGCTGTTAGAAGTATACATACAAATAATATTTTCATTATCATTTTTTAACCTTTTTTAAAATTTCTTTTGCACATTCTATAACACTCTTTCCTGTTACATCAATAACAACGTCAGCTAACGCTAAATATTCAGGTCTTCTTTGTTTATAAAGCTCCTTAGCAGCTTTTAAGTCATTAAGTAAGGGTCTCTTTTTTAATTTCGCTTTTGCATTTGGATGCTCTTTAATGCGTTTAATTATTTCTTCAAAAGGAGAGTCTAAGAAAACTACTGTTCCAATATCTTTTAAATTTTTTACCTTATAAAAACCGCCACCAGTAGAAATTAAAGTACTTTTCACACTTTTTTCTAACCATACTGAGATCTCTTTTTCTAAAGAACGAAAATATACTTCACCATCTTCTTCAAATATTTTTTTAATTTTTTTATTTGCCATACTTTCTATTAAATCGTCAGTATCAATAGCAATAAAAGAAGATTTTTTTATAATTTCTCGAGCGACACTACCCTTTCCAACACCCATAAAACCAATGAATAAGATATTTTTCAAAAAAAACTACTTCAATTATTTTAAAGGGGAAAAAGGGACAAGTGCTGAACCCCATGTGAGTCCACCACCAAAAGCATCTAAAAGCATTAATGCACCTTTTTTAAGATTGCCTTGTTCGTATACATCATTCATAGCCATTGGAATAGAAGCACCAGAAGTATTTCCATACTTTGCAACTGTCAGAACAACTTGTTCCTCTCTCATTTTAAGAGCATCTCCAACAGCTTTTATGATTCTATAGTTTGCTTGGTGCGGAATAAAGTGCTTTATATCATCACCAGTAAGGTTATTTGCAGCTAAGATTTCTTTTACATCTTTGGTTAAAGTCCGAACAGCAACTTTAAATGTTTCATTCCCTTTCATTTGCATAAAACAAGCTCCAGTTTCACCCTCAAGTGCATCGTGTGGAGATCCCGTTCCACCATTTGGTGTCATAAGTAAGTCTGCATACGTACCATCAGCACCCGTATGAACATCAATGATAGCTTCTTCTTTTTTTTCAGTAGCAGAAATTACAGCAGCCCCAGCACCATCACCAAATAAAATACAGGTACCGCGATCAGTATAATCAGTAATTGCTGAAAGTTTCTCCGCTCCAATAATAAGAACATTTTTTTTCATTCCTGATTCTATAAATGCTTTTGCAATAGCTAAAATATAAACAAATCCAGTACAGGCAGCCGATATATCAAAAGCAGTAACAGGTCCAAGACCTAATTTTTTAGAAATTATTGTGGCAGTTGATGGCATACAAAAATAATCAGGAGAGATAGTTGCGCATACAACCATATCTATCGCACTAGCATCTATTCCACTACGCTCAATAGCTAGACTTGCAGCTTTCATTCCTAAGTCACTCGTCGTTTCATTCTCATCTGCGATATGACGTTCTTTTATACCAGTTCTTTTAGTAATCCATTCATCTGTTGTATCAACCATTTTTGATAAGTCATCATTTGAAAGTATTTTTTGAGGTACATACGCACCTATTGAACGGAATGCTGCATAAGCCATGTAGGAATCCTTAGTTGTTTTCGTTGTATTCTTGAATTTTTTCTAAAATATGCTCATTTACATGATTGTCAACATAAGATATAGCTTGATAAATTGCATTTTCTATTGCTCTTGCATTACTTTTACCATGACTTACAATTGCACAACCCTTAATACCTATAAGTGGAGCTCCACCTACTTCAGCATAATCAATCTGTTTTTTAAGAAGTTTAAAGACCTTACGCATTAAAAGTGCACCCGTAATCGCGATTGGTGATTTTCTAATATATTCTTTTATGAGTCCGCTAATTGTTGAAGCTACACCCTCGCTTGTTTTAAGAACTAAGTTCCCTATGAAACCATCACATGTAATTACATCACATGAACCATTAAAAATATCGCCACCCTCAACATTACCTATAAAGTTTTCATGCCCTTTAAGTAATTTAAATGCAGCTTTTGTAACTTCGTTTCCTTTGGATTCCTCTTCACCGTTTGCAAGAAGTCCTATACGTGGATTTGCAACACCCATGACATCTTTAGAATAACATCCACCCATAATAGCAAACTGCACTAAGTGCTCTGGTTTAGAATCTACATTTGCACCAACATCTAAAATAACAGAACGTGTTCCAACTTTTGTTGGCATAAACGTTATAAGTGCAGGACGCGCTATACCTTTTAAACGGCCAAGTCGTAAGGTTGCTAATGTCATGGTTGCACCACTATGTCCAGCAGACACTACACCGTCAGCTTCTCCACTTTTAACAAGCTCTACAGCCTTATATATACTACTGTCTTTTCTTTTTATCGCATCTGTTGCTGCATCACTCATAGCAATAACATCATCAGCGTCAAGTATAGAAATCTTATCTCTATAACGTTTTGGTAACAGAGGTAAAATTTCTGATTTTTTTCCTACAAGGATAGGTATGAATTTTTTCTTTTTAAGAGCATCAATACATCCTCTAACAATCGGCTCAGGACCAAAGTCCCCGCCCATTGCGTCAATAGCAATCTTAACCATTGACTATTTATACTCACCAGTAGTTGGGTTAATGTGATGTGGTAATCTATACGTTCCATCTGCATCTTTAACTGGTTTAGCTAAAGTAATTTTATAGTGAGTTCTTCTTTTCGCTGAACGTGAATGAGAGACTCTTCTCTTAGGTACTGCCATAATTTATTTCCTTCTTTTTAATTTTTTTCACAACTGTTGCAACTGTGATAGTCGCTCTTAAGAAGCTCTACTTCGGAAAGTAAAAGCTCATCAAGGTCTGCCGAAGAATTAAATGACTCAACAACATCTATATCGATATTATCTCCATCATAAAGACCATCAGAGATGAAAAATTCAACTTTTTCATCTACTTTTAGTTTAAATTCATCGCCACATGTACTACATTCAGTATCAACGAGACCTCTGAGGTCTGCTTTTAGCAAAATTAATTTACCTGCATGATACTCTAAATAACCTTTAAAAGTTATTTCATTAGACTTTATATCAAAATCTAATGGTGTTTTTGTTACTTTTCTAAGAATTACTGTCATAGTGAACTATGAAATTTCTCTCTCTGAAAAGAAAAATGCAATCTCAATAGCTGCATTTTCAACAGAGTCACTTCCGTGCACTGCATTTGCATCTATATTTTCAGCAAAATCTGCACGGATAGTACCAGCTTCAGCTTCTTTAGGGTTTGTAGCACCCATTAAATCACGGTTGATTTGCATAGCATTTTCACCTTCAAGTACAGTTACAACAACTGGACCACTAATCATGAAATCAACTAAATCACCAAAGAAAGGTCTCTCAGCGTGAACAGCATAGAATGCTTCAGCATCACCACGAGAAAGTTGCATTTTTCTTGTAGCTGCAATTTTAAGACCATTACTCTCAAATCTGTCTAAAATTTTTCCGATAACACCTTTAGCAACTGCATCTGGTTTAATTATTGATAGTGTTCTTTCCATCAAATCTCCTGTAAATATAAAATATGAGTGGAATTATACCTAAATATAAATATGTTTTAGTTTAAAATGAAATTTTTGAATATTGTAAGGGAGAAAGGGGGTTTCACTAAAAAAGAAGTACAAAAAGTACTTCTTAAAAGAAAAAGATTAGTCGATAATATTTTCTTTGTTATTTCTTTGCTCTTCTGTAACATCTTCACGATGTTCTGGGCTATCACCGATAGTGTCCCAAGTAATACATCCTTCAGTTGGGCAAGCTGTTGCACACGCTGGCTCATCATGATGACCAACACATTCTACACATTTATCACCATATACGAAATATATGTCCTCATCTTCTGGGTTATCATCCTCATCTACGATTGCTTCGACAGGACACTCATCTATACAAGCGCCACAGTTAATACATGTATCATTAATTATAACTGACATATTCTTCTCCTAAATTTTTATAAACAGACTATACACTTTGTACTTTTAAATATAGCTAAAAAATAGAAAATACATCACTAAATTAATTAAAATGACTAGTATTAACTCTCTTTTGGGCCTCATTAATTATTTTTTACTGTTAAGTCTTGACTGGTATTCTTCACCATGATTACATACTGGACATTTTTTCAATGCTTTTTTTCCATAATGAACATGCCCACACACTTCACATATCCAAGCTTCTTCTTCATTTTCACTTACAAACTCGGCTTCATCTTCTAGTCTTTGAAGTAACATTTTGAACATTTTTTCATGTTCTATTTCTATTTTACCTATGCCTGTAAAAAGTCTTGCAGCTTCTTTATAGCCTTCCTCTTTAGCTATAGTTGCAAAATCTGGATACATTGTCACATTTTCATAACTTTCACCATCTATAGCCATTTGAAGATTTTCTTTTGTATTTCCAAAACTCTCTTCACTGTCACTTGCCATTCTATTATTTAATGCAAGTTCTAGTTTTGCATGAACTTTTTCATTATTGGCAGCTCTTTGAAAATGTTCTGCTATATCTCTATACCCTTCTTTTTGCGCTACTTTTGCAAAATACTCATACTTATTTCTTGCCTGAGATTCTCCTGCAAATGCTTTGAGAAGATTTACCATAGTTAAATTTTTCGTAGTCATCTCCATTGGTTTACCACAGCAGTGAAGCTCTCCTCCACCTACATTTTGAACTTCAACCTCATTTCCACATGTATTACATTTGTATGTTTCATATTGTCTCATAATATCTTTCCTTGTTTTAAGTGAGCGTAGTATAGTACGATATTACTTAAAGGATAATTATTATCTTTTGATAAATTATTGTTTTATTAAATATAAATAATAATTTTTATCCTTTAATACTAATTAGTGTATAATTGCATTATGATTAACTATACAAATATATTAAGAGAACATACTTTAAAAGCTACTCCTCAAAGATTAGCTATAACTGATGTACTTTACACAAATGGACATATAAATATAGAATCCTTATATGAAAAAATGATTAAAAAATTCACTTCTATTTCTCTCGCTACTATATATAAGAATATCAACCTTATGCTTGAGCATTCTTTTATACAAGAGGTCAAGCTTCCTAATGCAAAATCAGTTTATGAACTTACAAAAGAAACGCACTCTCATATAGTATGCACTACATGTGGTTCTATAGAAGATATTAGCCTCGACTTAAACAAAGTCATAATGCAAGTATCTGAGTCAAATGCATTCCATACAACTTCAAGTGACTTAGTGCTATCTGGTATTTGTATACATTGTAAATAAAAGACGGGGTCCCCCTTGAGGGGATAAAAATTATCCTTAAATAAAATTACTACTTTATTTTTAGTAAGAATTTGTTAATTATTTTTAGTTAGAATTCACTAAATTAATCCAAAGGACATATTATATGTTAGTAACAAATCAAGCTCCAGACTTTACAGCAACAACAGTATTAGGTGACGGTTCAATCGTTGACGACTTTAAATTATCAGAAAACATGGGTGAAAAAGGGACAGTTTTATTTTTCTATCCATTAGATTTTACTTTTGTTTGTCCTTCTGAACTTATCGCTTTTGACCATAGACTTAAAGACTTTAAAGATCGTGGTGTAAACGTTATCGGTTGTTCAGTTGATTCTCAATTTTCTCACTTTGCATGGAGAGAAACACCAGTAAATAATGGTGGAATTGGAAGAGTTGGTTACCCACTAGTAGCTGACCTTACAAAACAAATTTCAAAAGATTATGATGTTCTTTTTGGTGGAGCTGTTGCTTTACGTGGTTCATTTTTAATCGATGCTAAAGGTATCGTTCGTCATGCAGTAGTGAATGACCTTCCACTTGGTCGTAACATTGATGAAATGTTACGAATGGTAGATACTATGCAGTTTACTGATGAGCATGGTGAAGTTTGTCCTGCTGGTTGGGTAAAAGGTGACGAAGGTATGAAAGCAACAACTGAAGGTGTTGCTGAGTATCTTGGTAAGCATGAGGGTGACTTATAGTCATTTTCAGCTAAGCTTTCCACATGCTGAGGCATGTGGAATTTTATATAACTTTTACTTTCTTCGCTTTTTTTCCCACTAATGCACCACCCAATACAATAAGCCCTATTCCTGCAAATGTATAATAATCAGGAAATGCATCTCCAAGCATCCATCCAAAACCAATAGCAAATGGAATGTTTGTATACGAAATTACACCAATAACACTTATTTTTGAAGCACTATAAGCCTTTGTCAAAAGCCATTGTGAAAGCGTAGAGATACAAGCCATAAAACCTATAAGTAGCCATATGAAAATTCCCTCAGGCATTCTAAATTCTTGAAATAAGAAAGACAAAGAATCAGGAGAGTCTACGTGTGGAGCGAGTAAAAATAAAAGCGCTGGCAATAGAGTCCCTATTCCTACAAATGAAAGAACAATAATTCTTGCATCATAGATATCTTTAATTTTTTTAATCGTTGTATAGGCAGCAGCTGCAAAAAATCCACCTAATATCCCTAGAAAGTGCTCATAAGAAATACTCATTCCCATAGGCTTCGTAATAAATATAATTCCTACAAATCCAACGAGTAAGGCAAAAATAGTTTGTGTATTTAAATGCTCTTTTAAAACATAAAAGGCTAATACTGTACCAAATAAAGGAGACGTTTTATTTAAAGTAATAGCTTCGCCCAATGGTATAGTTGTAATTGTATAAAAAAATAAAATCATTGCAGTAAAGCCAAATACACCACGTGTAATTAAAAGATGCAACTTGCCACCTGCTAATGTAGGAGGAGTATGTTTAAGCGCATAAAGTATTAAAATAACTCCAAGTAAATTACGAAAAAAAACTAACTCTAAGGCAGTCAAGTCTTGGGTTAGTATTTTTGCTATTGCTCCATTAAGTGCAGAAATCAAAGCACCCAAGAACATATATAAAACACCCTTGTCTATATCTTTGAGCATGCTTCCCCTTTTACAAATGCCACTGCCTTTTCATTTACAAAGGCGAGTTCATACCATTGGCATTGAGGAGCAATTAAATTCAGTCGTTGAGGGTTAGAACTTCGAGAGAGTGCAACATAAAATTGAGAGGGTGCAAAAATCTCGTTCGTATCTATAATTAAATCTTCTATACTCATTCCTTGTGATTTATGAATAGTTATAGCAAAGGCAAGTTTTATTGGAAACTGATAAAGCGTAAAAATATTTTCTTCTACCATCTCCTTTTTTCCATCTATAGTTTTTTCTTTCCACATGCTTTTACTTTGTGCTACTGCTTCTATTTTAATTACAACATCATTACTTTTTTTTACATAGATATACGTACTGTCTTTATTTACAATAACACCACGTTCTCCATTAAAATAATTCCAAGCATTACGCGTAAATAAAATTGGTGCTCCAATTTTTAGTTCTAGCTCTTTTTCTATTCTTGCATCATTCATATAACGATTAATTTCATTTTCTTTTACACTTTTCACATGCTTAATAACTTGAACTTCACTGCAAAAAAGTTCCTCATCTATATGTTTTAACTGTTCCTTGTTGTGACGTGATGCTGAAATATTTTTTCCAAAAAGAAAGGTAAATGCACTTAAATCATTTGCTAAGGGTCGTATGTATTCATTTAAGTGGTGATGGATTGACTCATTTATAAAGCCATAACGTATATGATGAAGAAGTTCGATAAACTTTTTATCATCAGTTCTATATATATGTGTAAGTGTAATAGTCTCAAAGTTAAATAAACTCCATGCAGAAGACTCAAAAGCAAACATTACTTCATTCGAACCTTTGACAACGGGAGGCAACTGTAAAAAATCACCCACAACTAAAAGCGCACCCATAAAGTTACTTTGCTCTAATCGTAACTGAATCATTTCAAAAAGGGTATCACTTACCATTGAAATTTCATCTATTACTATTAAATCCATTGCATGGATACGTTTCTTGATTTTTTTCTTTATTATGTACTTTGCATTATTTTCCAGTTCACCTATACTCGATGCTATACCCAGATCAAAAAAACTATGTAAAGTTTGTCCACCAATTAATGTCGCGGCCATTCCAGTCGAAGCAAGTTTTGCAACTTTTTTAGCTTCACCTTCAAATATTTCTATTACTTCTTTCGTTATAGTTGTCTTACCGACTCCAGCCCCACCAGTTAAAAAAACATTTTGTTTATTTCGTAATTTATCTATAGTAACACTTAAAAATTTCATAAAAAGATAGTAGCAACAATATGTATAAATACAGATAAATTATAGTATTATAATAAAAAACTTTTTGGAGATATTTTACTACTATGGAAAGATTATTAATTGTAGAAGATAACAAAACACTTTCAAAACTTATAGCATTAAAAATAAAAGAAAATTTAAAATTCGAAATTGACATTGCCTATACAATGCATGAAGCAAAACTTTTTTTAAGAATTCATAAATATTTTCTTGTTCTCCTTGATTTAAATCTACCCGATGCACCTAATGGTGAGATAGTAGACTATTCTATCAAAAAAGAACAACATGTTATTGTACTCACAGGAAATGAGGATAAAGAATTTCGTAAAAAAATACTTAAAAAAAATATTATAGACTTTGTAAATAAAGACGGCATCAGTAATATTAATTATATAGTTAGTACAATAGAGCGTTTACAAAAAAATAAAGAGCATAAAGTACTCCTCGTAGATGATTCTATGGTCTTTAGAAAACAAATGAGTGCAATGTTAAAAAACTTATTTTTCGATGTTTATACTGTTGCACATGGGGAAGAAGCTTTAGGAATGTTACAAACGCACCCTGATATATCTTTAGTTATTACAGATTACCACATGCCAGTTATGGATGGTTTTGAGCTCACAAAAGAAATCAGAAAAAACCATACAAAACAAGACCTTAGTATCATTACCCTTTCCTCTGATGAAAATGATGAAATTATTTCTATGTTTTTAAAGAACGGTGCAAATGACTACATTAAAAAACCTTTTTCTAAAGAAGAATTTTCTTGTCGCGTTAACAACACTATAGAGTCTTTAGAAAATTTAAACCTAGCAACAAACCATGCCAACCGTGACTTTTTAACTGGTTTGTATAACCGTCGTTACTTTTTTAACCACATGAGCGAGTACAGAGAAGAGATGGCACAACATGTAGAAAGCTATGCTGTAGCTATGGTAGACATTGACCACTTTAAAAAAATCAATGACACCTTTGGACATGACAATGGAGATAAAGTCATTATTCACCTTTCAGAAATTTTAATTTCAAATACAAACTATAGAGATATCGTTTCACGATTTGGTGGCGAAGAATTTTGTATCATTTTAAAAAATGTAAACAAATACAGCGCGCTAGATATTCTTGAAAAACTTAGAACAAAAGTAGAAAAAGCAGCACTCTACACGAAAGACTCTCAAGAAATATGTTTTACTATCTCAATCGGATTCACAATGGATAGTGAAGAAAGTATAGAAGAACTTATTAATCAAGCTGACATGATGCTTTATAAAGCTAAAAATGAGGGAAGAAATATCGTTCTATCAGAATAAGCAAGAGAGCTTAAATAATTTCATAAGTACATAACCTTAAAATTATCTCTTCTTAGATATAATAACCTTACTATAAAGAAGGTCACATTATATGAATAATTTTGAAGAATACTGTACTCAGTTTGTCCAAAGTGTTGGTAACAGAGAAGGTGCTATTAGCCCAGCTGTTATTAATTCAGCATCGTTTGCCTATGGAACTCCAGAAATAGGAGAAGGTATTTTTGATGGCAGCGTTAAAAAACCTCTTTACTCGCGAGTGGGTAATCCTACTACTGCAAAACTAGAATCTATTTTAGCAGAGATGGACGGAGGAGTTGGAGCAATAGCAACAAGTTCAGGCATGGCAGCTACTACACTAGCAACAATGTCACTTTTAGCATGTGGCAATGAAATTATTTCTATTGGTGGACTTTTTGGTGGAACGTATGCCTTGTTTAATGAAACACTTAGACGTTTTGGTATAACTACACATTTTTTTGATGTAGAAGAATTAGAGAATATCAAAAGCACTATTAATGAAAATACAAAAATTATATTTTTAGAAAGTGTTGGCAATCCAAATATGCGACTTCCAAATATTAAAGCTATTGCTACAATAGCAAATAAAGCAGGTATAGTTTTAATGGTTGACAATACTATTACGCCACTCAGTATATCTCCACTTAAGCTTGGTGCTGACATTGTTGTTTACTCAACTACAAAGATCATTACAGGAAACGCTTCAGCTCTTGGTGGTTGTGCAGTATTTCGAGCTATTAATGATGGCGACGACAAATTTAAAACTGACAGATATGCAGAAGTACATCCTTTTATAAAAAAAGTTGGGAAAATGGCACTTGTTCCAAATGCTAAAAAACGTGTAATGCGTGACTTTGGAATGAGTGCAAATGCACATGCTTCTTATCAAACAATGTTAGGCTTAGAAACCCTTCCTTTAAGAATGGATAGAATTGTTAAAAGTGTAGAGACAATAGCTAAAGAACTTGATAGAAATGGTTTAAATATAAACCATCCATGTTTAAAATCTCATCCACATCATACTTTATACACAACAGAATTTAAAAATGGTTGTGGAACACTTTTAACTATCGACATGCAAACAAAAGAAAAAGCCTTTGCCTTTTTAAATAAAACAAAACTTGCAATTATTACAGCAAATATTGGTGATAGTAGAACATTAGCACTCCACATGGCATCAACTATATATAGTGATTTTGATGATGAAACAAAAGATTTTCTTGGAATTACAGATGGTTTAATACGTATTTCAATAGGTCTTGAAAACCCTCAAGATATTATCAGTGATTTTTTACAAGCAGCGCAATAATGTCTTCTCAAATAGACTATGAATTAGCGCAAAAGATAACAGTGAAACATCCTAAAAGACATCTTGTATTTATTTTAAATGATGATTATACTTCTATGGATTTTGTTGTAGATATATTAATGACCGTATTTCACAAAAGCTTTGAAGAATCTGAAGCAATAATGCTAGAAGTACATAAAAAAGACAAAGGTTTATGTGGTGTTTATTCACATGAAATAGCGGAAACAAAAGTACTACAAGTAACAAAAAAAGCTCAAGAGAATGGTTTCCCTCTCAAAGCTACAATGGAAGAAGAATAATGATAACTCCAACTTTAAATAATGCGTTTCAACAATCTATTGTACTGGCAAAAGAATTAAACCATGAATACTTAACGATAGAACATGTCTTTTATCTTCTTTTGAGTTCCAAAGAAGGGGAGCATATTATTGTAACCTGCGGTGGTGATATAGAAAATATGAAAGATTCTTTACTGAAGTATATTAAATCAGATACAAGTACATTAGTGAGTGAAGTAGAATTTGATCCCTATAAAAGTGCTGCACTTACACGTTTAATTAATAATATGATGGAACATATCAAATCTGCGCAGCAATATGTTGCAGATATAGGTGATTTTATAGCAGCAATGTATGAAGAAGAAAATACTTTTAGCTATATGCTACTCCATGCGTATCAAATATCACGACTGGATATACTTGAAGTTATTTCACATAACAATGATGAAGATGAAGACGAAGAGAAACAAAGTCATTTAGACAAATACACTCTTAATCTTTTAGAAAAGGCAAAAGAAGGAAAAATCGATCCTGTAATAGGTCGCAATGACGAAATACAACGTGTTACACAAATTCTTTGTAGAAGAAAAAAGAATAATCCAATTTTAGTAGGTGAAGCAGGTGTTGGAAAAACTGCAATAGCTGAGGGCTTAGCCTTAAATATTGTATCCCAAAAAGTACCTGAAATTATAAAAGATGCTGAACTTTTTGCTCTTGATATGAGTGCACTCCTTGCTGGTACAAAATATAGAGGTGATTTTGAAAAACGTCTTAAAGGGGTAATGGATGAGCTCAAAAAACGTACAAATGCAATTCTTTTTATAGATGAAATACATACGCTTATCGGTGCCGGTGCGACAAGTGGCACTATGGATGCGGCTAATCAACTTAAACCAGCTCTTGCATCAGGAGAAATTAAGTGTATGGGCGCTACAACTTTTACAGAATACAGAAATGGATTTGAAAAAGACAAAGCTCTCAGCAGAAGATTTTCAAAAATAGATGTTGATGAACCATCAGTAAAAGTAAGTTATAAAATTTTAAAAGGCTTAAAAAGTAAATACGAAGAGCATCATAATGTAAAATACACAGACAATGCTTTAAAATCTGCTATTAACTTATCAAAAAGATATATCACCGACAGATTTCTACCTGATAAGGCTATTGATATCATTGATGAAACAGCTGCATCATTTCACCTAAAAAAAATTAAATCTACAAAAGAGATAAAAATCACAACAAAAGATATTGAAAAAACAATATCAAAAATGATTGGAATTTCTAATATACAAGTAAATAAAAATGAGATACAATCATTACAAAGCTTAGAGGAAAACTTACAACAAGAAGTCATAGGTCAAGATCAAGCTGTAAAAGAAGTATCAAAAGCAATTAAAATATCAAAAGCAGGTCTTACCACAAAAGACAAACCTATAGCATCATTTCTTTTTTCAGGTCCTACTGGTGTTGGAAAAACAGAACTTGCGATTGCACTCAGTAAAACTATGAATATTCATTTTGAAAAATTTGATATGAGTGAATATATGGAAAAACATGCTCTAAGTAAACTTGTAGGTGCACCTCCTGGTTACGTTGGATTCGAGCAAGGTGGATTACTCACAGAAGCTATAAAAAAGCATCCATATACTGTTTTACTCTTAGATGAGATTGAAAAAGCGCATCCCGATTTAATAAATATACTTTTACAAATCATGGATAGTGCCACTTTAACTGATAATAACGGATATAAAGCAAACTTCCAAAATGTTATTTTAATTATGACTTCAAATATTGGGGCGCAAGCAAGAAGTGTTATGGGATTTAATAAAGACAGTTCCCTATCACAAGATGAAGAATTAAAATCATTTTTCACTCCTGAATTTAGAAATAGACTTGATGCAATTGTAGAATTTAAAAAACTTAGTATGGATACAGTCAAAGGAATCACAACTAAATTTATAAAAGAATTAAATCAAGATCTAAAGAAGAAAAATATTATTATTACTGTAGATCAAAAAGCCTTACTATATATAGCCAAAGAAGCTTATTCTGATGATATGGGGGCAAGACCGCTTAAGAGATATATTCAAAATAATATTACAGATAAACTAAGTGATGCTATTCTTTTTGGCGCTTTAAAAAATGGTGGAGAGGTTCAAGTTACTTATACAAATGAATTAGTACTAACCTTTATAGCACTTGATAGAACAGCTAAATAGATCGACATTTAGCTTTCCTGATCCAAATGAGGCTAGTAAGGAAGGAATTGTAGCTTGGGGAGGAGACTTACATCCACAACGCCTGTATCAAGCATATCGAAGTGGTATCTTTCCATGGTACTCAAAAGATGACCCTCTTTTGTGGTATTCTCCTAATCCTCGACTTATTATGGAACTCCAAGACTTTAAAATAAGTAAATCCCTTAAAAAAAGTATAAAAAAATTTACTTATAAATTTAATACAAACTTTTTAAAAGTAATCCAAAATTGTTCTAGCAAAGCTCGTAAAGGACAAACAGGAACATGGATACTCGATGAAACAATAGAAGCTTATGCAACACTTAATAAAATGGGTGTAGCCCATTCTATAGAAGCCTACAAAGAGGATAAACTAGTAGGTGGTCTGTATGGTCTGCAGATAGGTAAAGTATTCTGCGGTGAGTCAATGTTTGCAAATGAAACTGATGCTAGTAAAGCAGCTTTTGCTATTCTAGTAAAACATCTCAAAGAATGGGGATATAATTTTATAGACTGCCAAGTACCAACCCAACACCTAAAGAGTTTAGGAGCAAGAGAAGTCGATAGAGGCTATTTTCTAGAAAGATTATCGTTAAGTAATACTGAGCACTTAGAACA
>NZ_JAEMVA010000059.1 GCF_029215955.1 Sulfurimonas sp. SAG-AH-194-I05 | reverse complement strand
CAGGGAATAAAGTCCCTACAACCCCCTAAAGATTAACTATTTTTAATAGAAGGAAATAATATGGCAAGTGCAATCAAAGTAAAAGCAAAACTCAAAAATGGTGTAATTAAAGTAAAAGCTATGGCTAAACATGAAATGAGTACATATAACCAAGCAGCGAAGAAAACAGGTGATAGAGAAAATGCAAACTTTATTACTCATATTTCTGCTACTTGTAACGGTGAGACAGTGTTTGATATTTCAACATCACAGTTTTTATCAAAAAACCCTATTTTTAAGTACCAGTTTAAAGGTGACTTCAAAAAAGGTGATAAAGTTTTAATGACGTACACTGACCGTAAAGGTTTAGTTGGGAAAGGAAAGGGAAAAATTAAATAGTATTTATTTCCCTCCATAAGAATGAGTCTTTATTTTTTTAGATGCATTCGTATCTAAAAAAGCTTACATGTTCATAAGTAATAGGACACAAATAACTTAGTAACATTGTTAGAAAAAAAAGATACTTTAGAGGGAAGGCTAGTAAACTGTTGGTGCAATTAAATAACACCAACATAGAGATAATTCCTATTTAACCTTACTTTTTAGTAATTCTAAAATTTTTCTTTTTTTATGTTCTTGAACTTGTAATACAAAGCTGTAAACTACAGGTAAAACTAAAAGATTTAAAATAAGAACTGTTAGCATACCCCCTAACATAGGAGCAGCTATACGATGTGTTACATCTGAACCCGTCGACATACTTAGCATAATAGGAATAAGACCTGCCATTGTTGATATTGCTGTCATTGCAACTGGGCGAACACGCTGAGAGGTAGCAAATAAAACAGCGTCTTTAATCGTATCTGAAGAAAGAATTTCCCCTGAGTCCTCTCGTCGTTTTTTAATCTCTGTATCAATAAAACTCAAGACTAAAACTCCAATTTCTGCCGCCATACCCGCTAAGGCAATAAAACCAACTGCAACAGCCACAGAAATATTATATTCATTAAGATAAATAAGCCAAATACCTCCAATGAGGGCAAATGGTAAAGAAATCATTATAAGAATTGGCTCAACAATATTTTTAAAGTTCATATACAAAAGGAGAAATATAATAAATAAAGTAATTGGTGCAACAATTTGTAATCGTGCAGAAGCACGCTCCATATATTCAAACTGACCGGACCAAGCCACAGTATACCCAGCAGGAATTTTTACTTGTTCTGACAAGGCTTTCTTTGCACGAAGAACAAATCCTCCTATATCAGATGTTGAAATATCCACATAAATCCAAGCATTTGGACGAGCATTTTCACTTTTTATGACCGGTGGTCCACGGGTATAACTAAGATCTGCAACCATAGCAATAGGAATTTGAGTTCCCGTGGGAGTAGGTATAAGAACACGCTTAAGTGTTTCTAAGTCATTTCTAAGCTCTCGAGGATAACGCACATTTACTGGATAACGTTCTAGCCCTTCGACTGTTTGCGTAACATTCATACCACCTATTGCACTTTGAATAACATTTTGAATGTCCCCCGTAGTAAGACCGTATCTGGCAGCTTTTACTCTATCTATATTAAAATCTAAATAATACCCTCCAACTGCTCTATCTCCAAAAGCAGATGTCGTATCAGGAAGACTTTTCATTGCAACTTCTATATCTTTTGATATTTTTTGTAAAACATAGAGGTCAGGTCCAGATACTTTTATACCAACAGGTGTTTTTATTCCTGTTGAGAGCATATCAATACGTGTTTTAATTGGCATTGTCCATGCATTAGCAACTCCGGGGAAATTAATAGCTTTATTAAATTCATCCATGAGATCTTTTGTTGATTTAGTAGGATCAGGCCACTCTTCTTTTGGTTTAAGTCGGATAGTAGTTTCTACCATAGATAAAGGTGCTGCATCAGTAGCTGAGTCTGCTCTTCCAACTTTTCCAAAAACACTTTCTACTTCTTCAAAAGTGTATAAAATTTTATCGGTTTGTTGTAAAAATTCTTTTGCTTTTGTAATAGAAATTCCAGGAAATAGTGTTGGCATATATAAAACATCGCCTTCATCTAAAGGTGGCATAAATTCACTACCAAGTTTAGAATAAGGGTAAGCAGTAAAAGCTAATAAAACTAAAGCAAACGCTATTGTAAGACTACGCCATTTCATTGCTAGTCTTAAAGCAGGAGTATGCATTGCATGAAGTAAACGGTTAAGAGGATTTTTATTTTCAGCTAGAATTTTCCCTTTTAAAAGATAGCCCATCATAACAGGAACTAATGTTACAGCAAGAATTGCAGAAGCCGCCATAGCATAAGTTGCGGTAAAAGCTAAAGGACTGAAGAGTCTCCCTTCTTGCGCTTGCATAGTAAAGATAGGTAAAAAAGAAACAGTGATAACAAGTAAAGAGAAAAAGAGTGCCGGACCCACTTCTCTACTAGCATTCCCAATTACTTCCCAATGTTCACGATTATCAAGGTCTGCTCCTTTTTTCTCTCGTGCTTTTGCTAAACTACTATGTGCATTTTCCACCATTACAATAGCACCATCAACCATAGTCCCAATGGTTATGGCTATACCACCCAAAGACATTATATTTGCATTAAGTCCTTGAAAACGCATAACAATAAAAGCCATTAAAATTCCTAAAGGTAAAGTGATAATCGCCACAAATGCTGAACGCGCATGTAAAAGAAATAAGATGACAACTAAACTCACAATTAAAAGTTCTTGCACAAGCGAAGTATTGAGACTTTCTACGGCACGCTCAATTAAATCCCCTCTATCGTAAACAGGTACAATCTCCACACCATCAGGTAAACCTTTTTTTAATTCCTCAAGTTTTGCTCGTACAGCCTTGATTGTTTCTAGTGCATTTTCACCGTAACGGATGATAATTACACCTCCGGCAACTTCACCTTCTCCATTTAACTCCACTAATCCTCTTCGTAATTCTGGACCTATATGCACATGCGCTACATCTTGTAACCTTATAGGTGTTCCATGCTTATCCACTCCAAGCGGAATAACATTAAGATCATCAATGGACTGAATATAGCCTGAACTTCGAACCATATACTCTGTTTCTGCCATTTCAATGAGTCTTCCACCAACATCTTTATTTGACATTTTAATTGCCATTTTAACTTTTTGAAGTGGAATATCATAACGTTGTAAGGCATTTGGATCGACTTCTACTTGGTACTGTTTTACATAACCGCCCACAGAAGCAACTTCAGCAACTCCAGTAACCGTTTGTAAAGGATATCGTAAATACCAATCTTGTAAAGAACGAAGTTCAGAAAGGTCATGTTTTCCTGATTTATCGACTAAGGCGTACTCATATACCCAACCAACTCCAGTCGCATCAGGTCCTAGTGTTGGAGTGACTCCTGAGGGTAATCGGCCTCTCACATAATTTAAGGACTCCAGCACTCGTGAACGGGCCCAATACATATCTGTATCGTCTTCAAAAATAAGATACACAAAAGACATTCCAAAAAAGGAATAGCCTCGTACTACTTTTGTATTTGGAACAGCAAGCATAGCAGTTGTAAGGGGGTACGTTACCTGATCTTCTACAACCTGAGGAGATTGACCAGCATATTTTGTAAAAACAATAACTTGCACATCCGATAAATCTGGAATAGCATCTAAAGGTGTGTTCTTATAAGAATAAAGTCCTACAAGTGTGATTACAGCCATTGCAACCAAGACTAAAAAACGCTCTCTTAAAGATGCGCTAATAATTGCATTAATCATTATTTTACTTTTTCTTTATTTTGTGGTTGCACAACAGACATCATTTTCTGAGTAGCTTCTCGTAGTTTAGATTCTGAATCTACAAGGAATTGTGCAGAAGTTACAACTTCTTCACCTTCATCAAGCCCCAAAAGTATGACTACTTTCCCTTGTGATTCAGTACCAATCTTCACTATTCTTGGTTCAAATTTTCCTGGCCCTTTCAAGACAAAAACCTGAGTATTAGTTCCTGAACGAATTATCGCTTCTGCTGGTACAACAATAACATCCTTTTGTGTATCTGCCTTAATCTTAAGCTCTGAAAACATATCTGGACGTAAGAGTGATTTTTTATTATCAAAAATCACCCTTACCTTGGTTGTTCGTGTTTTAGATTCTGAGTAAGGATAAATATAGTTAAGCGTGCCTTTGAAAACTTTGCCAGGCACACTTGCTAGTGTCATTTCTACCTCATCACCTACTTTAATCCAAGATAACTCATAATCATAAACTTCAGCATACACCCATACACGACTTAAATCTACGATTGTATAAAGTTCAGTTTGAGGCGTTACATATTGTCCTTTTCTTATACCTATTTTAGTTATAGTCCCTCCAACTGTCGTGTGAATATGTAAATCTCTTTTGATTTTTTTACTTTTCTTTAACTCTCTTATTTGATGCTCGGGAACATCAAGTAATTGTAATCGTTTACGAGAACTTTTTACTAAATTTTCGGCTCCGTTTCGTATATCATTAAAAGGACTATTTTTCAATACTTTTAAACTATTTATTGCAAGAAGGTATTCTTCTTCTGTAGAAACAAGTTTAGGAGAATAAATATTAACAAGAATATCACCTTTTTTAACCTTTTCCCCTGTTTTATTAACAAAAACGTCTGCTATCCACCCTTCTACTTTTGGATGCAGTCGTGATATGCTTTCTTCATCAAAATCTACGCGCCCCAAAGCCCGTATTGTTTTACTTAAGGATTCCCGCTTAACAATAGATGTTCGAACACCAATATTTTGTACCATAACAGGATCGATAGATACGGTTCCTTTTTTATCCATATTTGCCATATTATCAGCATAAACTGGAACATAATCCATACCCATATTATCTTTTTTTGGTACGGGTGATGTTACAGATGGATTCATCGAATTACGATAAAAAAGTATTTTTTTATCTTCTTTACCAAGCCCTTTTTTTACTACCTCAGTTGTTTGAGGAGCTTGTGTAATTAAAGGCAATACTAAATAGCCAATTCCAATACCGGCACTCAACATGACACCAGCAGTTATTATAATAGATTTATTCATAAATAGATTCCTTTCCTATAGCAGCTTGAACATCTCTTGCTGCTTGTTTTGAATTACTAAAGATTCTCCAATATTGTAATTGGTAATTAAACAATGTTACCTGTGAGCGTATAAGATTTAAAAAGTCAACTTTATTTACTCTGTATCCTACTAACATAGAATCAACAGTTTGTCTTGCTTGAGGTATGATACCCTTTTCAAGGAGTAAAAATTGTTCTTTAGCTTGCTTATATTTTGCAACACTCGATGAAATATCGGCATAAATTTGTAGTCTTTCATCTGCGAGTGCATAATTTTTTGAATGCTGTTCACTTATTCTTTGCTCAACGGCTTTAGACTGTTTACTCTCTATGTATAAAGGAATTTTCACTCCTAGCATAACAGATACTAAATCTGAACGGGCATCATTAAGAGTAGTAACTCCACTACGCTGACCATAAAGCACCGATAGCTTAAAGTCTGGATAGTACTCTTTTTTTGCTAGAGAAACTCTGACATTGGATGCTAAAAGTTTCTTCTTTTTAAAGTGTAATATAGGACGAGACTGTTCTGAGATTTTGTATAATGTATTTTCATCTTTGAGAGATTGTAGTGTCTTCTCAACCTTCGAAGGAAGTATAAAGTTTTGCATATTTGAAGTACCCATTAGCTTACTAAGTCTCACTACTTGCAGTCTTCGCAAAGAAACAACAATTATTTTTTGGTCCATTGTTTTTGAAAGCTCTAATTGTGCTAAAAGTATATCTTGTTGTAATCCTTGGCCATCTTCATATTTTGTTTGTGCAACTTTTATAAATTGTCTTATTAAAACTTGATTTATAGCGATTGTTTCTAAAGCACGATCAAAATAAAAAATTTCCCACCAAGTATTAGCAATAGATTGTTGAAGCTTTAAGCGCATTTCATCAACTAAAAATGAAGCAGCATTAGCTTCTAACTGTGCAGCATCTTTACGAAGAGTCAGCTTTCCTGGAAAAGGAAACTGTTGACTCATACCAATCTGAAGTTGTGTCATTGCCTCTTGCGTTCTACTAAAAGTATCTGTAGGAAAATTTGCCAGTCCAAGTGTCAGTACAGGATCCGGAAGAGTAGCAACTTGAGAGGGAATTTCATTCATAGCTTTGTATCGGGCATCAATTTGTGCTAATTCAGGGTTGTCTTTCATCGCAATTTCTATTGCATCTTTTATCTCTAATATTTTTATTTTACCTGTTTGAGCGTAAAGTGAAGGAATATTAATAAATAAAAAGATAAAAAAAGATAAAAAGTGGATATTAAAAAGTTTTTTTTGCATTTTTTTCCTTTATTCTCTATATTAAATAGAATAACATATTTAATCTAAATAATACCATCAATCTACTAAAAAACGAGATATAAAGGAGGTAAAGTAATAACTAAAATAGATAGATTTACATAATTTTATTTCCCTCCATAAGGGTGAGTCTTTATTTTTTTAGATGCATTCGTATCTAAAAAAGCTGACATGTTCATAGTATTATTTCCAAACTTACTAGACGTGAAAGAACCATAATTACTTTCTTTTCCCCCATGCATATCTATTTTGCCAGTTGTATAGTTTTCTTGTGCAAACGAAGAAAGTGTGAGTAGAAATAAAATAAATATTTTGTGTTGCATGTGGAAATCCTTTTCTTTTTTGTCTATTTTCTATTATAAGCTGGTTTTGTCATGATGCGACTGTCTACATTTCCACGACCAATTGTAAAGTGGTACAGTACTTGAAATCGTGTATCTTTTATACCAAGCATACCGTGCATCATGTCATCTAAAAAGCAACCTATTCCAGTTCCTGAGAGTCCTAAAGATGTAGCTTCAAGGTACAACTCTTGACCTATCATCCCACATTCCCAATAAAGTTCTTTGTATCTATGTGCACCATGTGCATTGAGTTGTTCTGAAAAATTACACAACATTCCTAAACTAAAAGCTCCATCACTCGCTATGTCTTGTGAACAACTTATCGATTTCGATGCCATTGTCACATCTTTTTCTTCTAAAAAATAAAGATTATTCAGTTCTGTTTTATTCCATAAAAAATCATTATGCATGTGTTCTTGTACATTTATTAAATCTCTGTCATTTCTTACAAGTATGTAAAGCCCTTTTTTATAGCCCTCAACTCGATGCACCATAAGAGCTAAGTGGACAGCGTTTTCTTTAGCGTCGAGTGAAGTATTTACACTACTGAGGATTGTATGAAATTCTTCTTGAGTTATTGTGGAAGTATCTGTATGCATTATATGGATACTTCTACGGTTGAGAACTACTGTTTTAGATTCTTGTGTAGCATCTTTTAGCATGTGGTTTTGTGTTGTGTTTTGTTGTGCAATTTGCATAACAGAAGTGGCATTTTCAATTGCAGGAATAATATCCCAGCTTTGCATTTGAGAACTTAGTTTATTTGCAATGCCATTAAATGAAAGAGGAACATTTTCGAGTAAGCTATCTATACGTAATGAACTTTCCACATGCGAAGGTGAAACAACAAACAACATATCAGCATGTTCATGTTCAAAAAATCTTGTTTTTTGGTTTAAGCCAAAAAGTGTACCAATATCTGTGTCGCTTGTAGAATCAAGACGTGTGACTTTCCAACCTAGCATTTTTGCTGAGACAACTATAGACTGCCACGCATGACCAGCATCAAGATTTGTATAACGAAAAGCACGTTCTCCATACTTCCAAACTTCTCTCCATGTGATTCCTGATAAACCTAGTAAAAAACTACCTTTGGGTAAGTTATCCCAAAATGATGTGTCAAATTCACTTAATTTCTCAAGTCCATGATTTTGTGGAGTGTAGTGAAGTATACTTGTTTTAGTATTTTGTTCTTCCATTATAGGAGGTAAAACAAGGTACGACTCAGTTGGGTGTAAGTTCCCACTCGAAGCATTACAACGAACAGCCCAAGAGCTTCCACCTGATTCTTTATGTGCAGCTATTCCCATAGAAAACTGTAAAAGTTGAGAAAGTGACTCTTTAAGAAGTGGCGCAGGGGGTAAGTCTGTGTTTAAAAGATGGTAGGGTGGCGTTGCATTTTCTAGAGCAATAGGAAGCTCTATCGTTTCACAACCATTATAATTTCTAAAAGGATCAGGCTGTGATGCCCAGTCCATATAACCAAGTGAACGGGCGTATCTCTGTTGTGCGTGTTTTGTTGTTTCGTGGTAATGAAATACCGTTTGTAATTCTTTATTCATGTGTTAATAATAATGAATTTTTCTTAAGACCTGCGCATTGATGTAATCGAAGATGAAATATTTATACTCTTAAAAGTTTTTGTCTTATACTTTTTTCTAAATCTCCCTTAGTTTATTTTAGGAGGGCAAAAAAAAAGGTCAGAGGTAATTAATCCCTTGACCTTTAAAAGCTTTTTACCACTCCATAAAACAAACTAAGTAGTCATTGCAAGCGTAATTATAGCAGAAAATTTATGAAAATAAGAAGGTACAATTTGAAACGGTTTTTGCTGTAGCTTTATGCAACAGCTCTAACTGTCGCATAGAGTTTTAAATAAATCTTAGCCGTAAAGGATATGATTTGCTATGTTGGGGATTATATCGAGATAATCATCAAAGTTGTTAGAGAGATAGTTTACTATTTCTTGAATAACTAAAACACGAGAGGGTA
>NZ_JAEMVA010000058.1 GCF_029215955.1 Sulfurimonas sp. SAG-AH-194-I05 | reverse complement strand
CTATTTCTTTTAGTAACATTTTTTCTTCGTACTCTACTGGTGACAAATAATTATTGCTTGAATGCATCCTCTCTCTGTTGTAAAAAACTTCAATATATTCGAAGATTTTCTGATTAGCTTCTGCTTTAGTTTTGAACATTTCATGGTTTGTGCATTCTGTCTTTAGTGAATGAAAAAAACTCTCTGCGACAGCATTATCCCAACAATTTCCTTTGCGACTCATGCTTTGAATGATTCCATGTTCTTTGAGTAAATCCTTATGAGAGTGTGAAGCATATTGAGAACCTCTGTCTGTGTGCCAAATAAGACCAGAAGAAGGGTTCCTCCGCTGTATCGACATCGATAAAGCATCATTAACTAAAGAAACTCTCATATTGTCATCCATTGACCATCCAACGACCTTTCGGGAGAACAGATCAATCACAGTAGCGAGATACAGCCAGCCTTCAGCAGTGTGGATATAAGTTATATCACCAACATATTTTGTATCTGCTAATCCACTGTAAAAATCTCTATCTAAGATATTTGGAGCAATTGGAAGGTTATGATTTGAATCTGTTGTATTTACTTTGAACGTTTTCCTCATTTTAGGCACTAAATTTAAAGATTTCATGATTTTCCCAATTCTTCGTTTTGAAACAATTACCCCATGCTTTTTGAGTAAAGCCTCTTTTATTCGTCTTTGTCCATAAGCTTCTTTGCCTGCTTTAAAGACGATCCTGATGAGAGTATTGAGCTCTTCATCTACTTTTTCTACAATACAGCCTGTTCTACACCAATGGTAATAGCTACTTGGTTTTACTTTCAAAATTCTACACATTATTGTTATACTGAAGTTCGATTTATTTTCTTTGATCCAGGCATATTTCACAGAACTTCTCTTGCGAAATATGCCGCTGCCTTTTTTAAAATGTCACGCTCTTGTTTAAGTATCTTGTTTTCAGCACGAAGTCTGATGTTTTCATCATCTACAGTCTCTTTCAGGGTAGATTTCTGAGTAGTTCTTCTAGCATCTATTTTGATGTTATTTACAATTTTATACTCTCTAATCCAATTATGAATTGTTTTAGAATTTACACCTAAATCTACACCTATCTGTGTAACAGATTTTTCACTGTTTAGTGCTAATTGAACTGTAGAGTCTCTAAACTCTTGTGGATATTTTTTATTCGCCATCTTGACCTCACTTATTCGTGTTATTTTAACTCAGAATAGCTTTGTATTCTTTGTGTGAATAAGTGTAGCCATATCAGGTTGCCGTTTAGGTAAATGGTATTATGAGGGAGATGGTAATATACATTTTTCCAATACACAAAGTTATCAAAAGCTTGAGCAGCCTCATGAGATTGTTCACTCAACAACACATAAAATATTTTCGATTTTAACTAACAATGATGAGGAAAATGAATACAACAAGCTCTTAAGTATTATGGAAACTAACAGCTCAACACTTTTTGTTACTCTTGATGAAATATTAAAAGAAAAAGCGTAACTAAATTGATAAAACAATAAAAAATTTTATTTAGTAAATATTTTAGATATTTCTACTATAATCAACATATAATACTTAAATTAGGTGAAATCTTTATGAATATACTTCTTATCGATGATGATGTTAATATAACCAAAGCTATCAAGCAAGGCTTAATTGAAGAAGGGTTTCGTGTGGATATAGCAATATCCATACAAGAAGCAAAAGAAAAACTAGATATGACTGAATATAGTCTTATTATTTTAGATAAGATGCTTCCTGATGGAGATGGATCATCATTTTGTTTAGAACTGCGAAAAGATAATGTTGATACACCTGTGTTGATGCTTAGCGCTTGCATAGAGCTAGATGATATAGTAGGTGGATTAAATAATGGTGCTGATGATTACTTGGGCAAACCGTTTAGGTTCCGTGAGCTTGTAGCGAGAATTCGTACCCTTTCAAAAAGAAAAAGTAATATTGCAAATCATATTCTTAAAGTTCAAGATATTACACTTAACATCATGTCAAGAGAAGTAACAAGGTCAAGTCAAGTAATTGAACTTAGAAATAATGAGTTCAATATTTTACTTTTACTTATAAAGCGAAAAAATAATGTAGTCTCAAAAACTGAGATTATTGATTATGTATGGAATATAGATACTTTTGTAGACCCTAACATTTTAAATGTAACTATTTATAATTTACGAAAAAAATTAGAATATGCAGGGCAAGAAAAAGTCATAAAAACAGTAAGAGGCATAGGCTATAAAATTGTTGATTAAAAATTATAATCTTGTTCTTTTGAGTCTCTTTTTTTTAGGTAATTTATTTTTACTTTTTAACCCTGAGTTATTATATGCTTATGTAAGAATATATCTTGTAATGACTCTTTTTATTACTATTATTCTTATCATATTTAAACTCAAACATATAAAACTCAAAGTCTTTCTATACGATTCTATCATAAAAATACATCAAGAACTATCACTTGGCTCCATACATCCATTGCAATATCCAAAAAAACAAGATGATATTAAAGGCTTTATAGAAGCAGTCAATCAACTGATAAAATATCTCAATCAGACAATAAAAATAGCACAAGAGTTCAATGCAAATGTATCACATGAATTAAAAACTCCATTAACAGCTTTAAAAGTAGATTTAGAATATTTTTTAGACTACAAATCACTTGATAATGAAATATCTGAAAAAATTAGATACTTTATAGAGAAGGTAGATAATCTTGAAAGCATAACTTCTCAAATGCTTTTTGTATCCAATAATAATATAACTAAGTTAAATAGTGCTATGAAAAGAGTGTTAATTAATGATATCGTATACGAAATTTTAGATGAAAAGAGTGCTATTATTGTAAATAAAAAGTTACAAATAACAACACATATATCGCAAGCTATTTCACTTCATGGACATAAAGAGTTATTAAAGCATGCTCTAGCAAATATTATAGATAATGCCATTAAATACTCTTATGAAAAACAAGGAATCTGCATCACTCTTAAAGAAAAAGAGAATGCTATATATCTACTTATCAAAGACAAAGGTATCGGTATCTCAAAAAAAGATATGCAATTTATTTTTCACCCTTATTATAGAGGAACGGGTATCAAGTCAGACATCATAGGATATGGTCTTGGACTCAGTTTAGCTACTTGGATATTTGAACTACATAATGCAAAAATCAAGATACATAGTATTCCAGATAAAGAAACTACGCTACTTGTAAAATTTGATTTATATTAAACATCTTTGTATTTATCTCTAATTTCTAAAAATTTATCAAGATTTTGAAAAAAGAGGTCTATGAGTTCTGGATCAAAATGCTTCGCTTTTTCTTTTTTAAAGAGTTCGAGTATCTTGTCAAGTTCCCATGCTCTTTTATAAACTCTATCACTACCAAGAGCATCAAAGACATCTGCTATGGCTGTAATACGACCAAAAATATGAATATCTTTTCCCTTTAAGCCTTGAGGATAGCCTGTACCATCCCACTTTTCATGATGCTGATAACTTATAATCCTCGCTGATTTTAATATTTTTCTATTAGAATGTTCTAATATACTATATCCTATTGCACTATGTTGTTTCATAACTTCAAATTCTTGAGGTGTTAATTTTCCTGGTTTATTTAATATTCCATCAGGAATACCTACTTTACCAATATCATGCATAGGTGATGCAGTGTAAAGTAAATCTATATCATGCGGTGACATATTACATAGTGTTGCTAATATTTTTGAGTAATTAGCTACTCTTTTTACATGATTACCCGTCTCTTGGCTTCTTTTTTCTCCAACTTCACTCATTAAGTAAATGATTTCTCTTTGCGTCTCTTCAATCTCAGTATTTAAGTTTTGAATAGTATTAAATTGTTCTTGCATATTCATCTCTAAAGAAATATTTTGTACTTCTAGTATTTCTTTCATTGATTTTAAAGTATTTTTTTGGTCGGCTAGATTTAAATGCATTGCCACCCTTGAGATTACTTCTTTCACACGAAAAGGTTTTGTAATATAATCAACACCACCTACATCATAAGCTTTAACAATATTTTCTTCATCATGCATAGCTGTAATAAAAATAATAGGTATATCATTTGTTTTTAAATTACTTTTTAATTTTTCTGATACTTCGTAGCCATCCATTTCTGGCATCATTATATCTAGTAATATCAAATCAATATCTAGCTTAAAAGCTATCTCTAAGGCTTTTTCTCCACTTAATGTTGGAATGACATCATAATCATTTTCTAAAACTTCTATCAACACATCTACATTTGCAGGAGTGTCATCGACTACCAAAATTGTTTTAAGTTTTTTTTTCATGTTATTTCTCCAATAATTTTAAGGCTTTTTCAAATTCATACATATCAAGATATTTACTTATTTGAACAAGCATGTTTTTATCACTATTATTAAAATTGTATTCACTAATCTCTTCTAAAATTGGTTTATACTTCTTAGGTTTCATGGTCTCAATAGCTTCAAACAGACTTTTTAATAGTTCTTCTTGCTTAACTACACTTAATGATTTTAGACTTTTAGTATCCTGGGGAGTAAACTTACTGAGAATAAATTCTCCTTCACCCCTAACACTTTGAAAAATCGTATAAAATTTTTCTAGTAAACCTTTATTTGATGTTTCCTCTATTTCTCTACTTATTGTAGTTAACTCTGTTGCACCACAACTCGCACTTAACCCTTTAATCGTGTGTATTGTTCTAACAAATTCCTCATCTTCTAATTTTTCAAGTTTAATGTCTTGATACTTTAAAAGACCATTTATATACTTCAAAAATAACTTTTCATTTCCACCAATAAGTGATAAAGCATTTTTTGTATTAATATGATTTAGATTTAAAGAGGACAATGCATTGCTAGTATCTTGGATAGCCCTATTTTTAAGTGGAAGAAATTGTATTAAAGTAGAAAAAAGATTTTCAATATTTATAGGTTTTGAAATATGTGCATTCATCCCAATTTTTTTTGTTTTATCTAAATCCTTTTGCATTGCATTTGCTGTTAAAGCTATAATGGGTATTGTTTTATTTTTCTGTCTAATTATTGAGGTAGCTTTGTATCCATCCATAATCGGCATCTGTAAATCCATCAAAATTAAGTCATAAGTATTAAGTGAAAATTTATCAACTGCTTCTTGTCCATTAGTAGCAAGCTCTATTATAACCCCATAAGGACTAAGAATTTCCTCAATAACTTCTCGATTTGTTTCATTATCTTCCACAACAAGTACTCTTTTTGATGCTAAAGCACTAGTATCTCCTAATTGCTTTGTCTCTTCTAGTTCAGTATGTTTTAATAGCTTAGTCCCTAAAAAATAATCACTTAATGTGTCGTTGAAGATCTCTATATTTAATGGTTTATGTAGAAATCCAACTATTTCAAGTTCGTCTTCTATATCTACAATAGTGTCTTTATCCAATGCAGATACAATGATGACATCTGGTTTTTCATCAGTATATTTTTGCTTGATAAGCTTTGTCGTTTGTATTCCATTCATACTTGGCATATGCCAATCCATCAGTATGAGGTCAAACATATTCTCCTTGCATTTATCTAAAATATTTAAAGCTTCTGGACCACTCCCAGCAACATGAACCATGATATCTAACTCCTGAAGCATATCTTTTAGAATATTTTGCCAAGTAATATTATCATCTACAACAAGTATAGATTTTCCACTAAATGATGTTAAGTCTTTAGAATTTTCTTTATACGCGCCTAGTGCAACAGTAAAGGTAAATGTACTTCCTTTGCCTAAATCACTAGTAACGAAGATTTCTCCTCCCATGAGATTCACTAGTTGTTTGGAAATAGCTAGTCCTAAACCAGTACCTCCATATTTACGAGTTATCGTTCCATCTGCTTGAGAAAAGGATTTAAATAGTTTTTCTTGTTGCTCTTTTGAGAGCCCTATACCAGTATCTTTAACCTCGAATTTTATCTGATTATTTTCTGCTTTACTTATGATTATTTGAATTTCACCTTCTTGTGTAAATTTAATAGCATTCGAGCAAATATTTGTTAATACTTGTGATATTCGTAAACCATCTCCAACATAATAGTTGTTTAAATTTGAATTATAGTTCACAACCATTTCTATATTTTTATCAAATGCTGTTGTTTCCATAAGTTTAACAACATTGTTTACAACTTTAAAAAGATTAAACTCATGTTTTTCTATTTCTAATTTTCCTGCTTCTATTTTACTAAAATCTAGTATGTCATTGATAATTCCTAGTAAGCTGTTTGCACTTGCATCTATTTTTTTAATAAACCCTTTTTGTTTAAATGTTAAGTCTGTTTGCAATGCCAAATAAGCCATACCAACTATTCCGTTCATAGGTGTCCGAATTTCATGGGACATATTGGCTAAAAATTCTGCTTTTAATTTTTCAGATTCTTTAGATTTATGTAGCGCTTTTGTTTTTTGATCAATTTCTATTGCTAAATCATCATTCATTTTCTCCATTAAAATATAAGAACGATCAAGTTTATGAATCATATCACTAAAGGCTTTTGTAAGTTCAGCTATTTCGTCATTACCAAAATTAACAATATTTTTTATATTTTTTCTTTGTTCTTTATCAAGGTTCACAAATTGTAATAATTTTTTTATAGATCTCACTACATTGTTATTTACATAAATCATATAAGATAATACTATAATTGATATGATAAAAAAGAATAATAATAATAAATCTTTTCTATCACTTATTGTTTCCCCTTCAAGTATCAATAAGTCAGCTTTATTATCCAGATGGTTTATATATTCATCCATGGACTGGCTTATTATATTTAATTGCTTTCTTCCTTCGTTTTGTACCTTATTCTCAACATATTCATTATTTTGTTGAATATAATCTATTCTTGTAATAATCTTATCTATTAATGTGTCAACTGTTTTACTATTTTTCATAAAAACAGATTCGAAATATACTCGAGACTCTTTATATTTATGTTTTAATTGTAACTCTTTTATCTTCATAGCATTATGATGCAATTGAACATAAGGCTTTTCTATTTGAAGGATAAGAGCAGATATAGGTTTATCAATATACTTGAAATTATCTGATGATATAAATGTATCATACCATTTACCAAAATCAGAATTCTCGAATTTTATATTTACTGTTAGCTTACTTCTTGCGTCAATCAAATCATCTATACGTTCAGAATACTCTAATTGTGTTGCTTCTAGTTCTGTGAAAACTTCTGCAACTCTAGCATCAAATTCTATGTAATTCTCTTGAAAATATTTTGATACTTCATAAAGTTTAATGTGTGCCTTATAGATTTCTTCCCATCTCTTTTTAAGAGTACTTGAAAGATCCGAGTACCTTTGAGAAGTTATAAATGAAAAATAAAATTTACTTAAAGAAGTTTCTTCAAGGGGAATTTTTACTTTGTAAGCTTCCTCATCTGCTAAATTATACAGCATATCAAGGAGAAGCTTGTCTTGTTTTATTTTTAAATTTTGAAGAACAAGAGCTTCGTTTCCAATGATGTTTATATTTTCTGTATGTTTTTCTAATGACTCCATCATTTTATATGAAGCTACAATAATTAAAAGCATTGTAATGATTAATATAAGGGCAATATTTATCATTTTTTGTTTTATTGTTTTATTGTTTATGAGCATTTTAAACATCCTTTACATCTATATATTTATCTCTAGTCTCTAAAAATTTATCAAGATTTTGAATAAAGAGATCTATGAGCTCTGGATCAAAATGTTTTCCTTTTTCATTTCTAAAGAGCTCTAAGATTTTTTCAAGTTCCCATGCTTTTTTATAACATCTATCACTGCCAAGAGCATCAAAAACATCTACTATAGCTGTAATACGACCAAATATATGGATTTTTTCAGCCTTTGTTCCTTTTGGATATCCTGTTCCATCATACTTTTCATGATGCGTATAGGCTACAACAGCAGCTGCTTTTATTATAGGCTTATTTGAACCTTTAAGGATATTAAAACCAATCTCAGAGTGAGTTTTCATAATCTCAAACTCTTCATCATTTAACCTTCCTGGTTTATTTAAAATGGCATCAGGAATGCCAACTTTACCAATATCATGCATAGGTGAAGCTGCATAAAGCATATCAGTATGTTTGCTACTTAAGCCTATAAGTTGTGCAAGAAGTTTAGAGTATTCTGCTACGCGCTTAACATGGTTTCCTGTCTCTTTTGAACGAGTTTCTCCTATCTCTCCCATTTTATAGATTATCTCTTTTTGTGTACTTTCTATCTCACTATGTAAGTCCATTGTTTCAGTGATATCATACATAAGGTGAAGATGCTCAATTACTTTACCTTTTTCATTTTTTAAAGGATATATATGGGTATCTATAAAGTATACCTCTCCAGATTTTCTTATGTTTTCAAAGAGCATATTTACTTTCTCTTTTTTTCTTAAGCGCTCACGAATTTTTGTACAATCACCATTTTTAAGGTGTTTTTGCGTTCTTAACTCCTGACAGCTTTTTCCAAGAAGTTCTTGTCTAGAATATCCACTGAGTTTACAAAAATCGTCATTACTAAAGGTAATTGTTCCGTTTATATTTGTTTTAATAACTGCTATAAAACTATTGATAGCATCTTCATACTGCGAAAGATAATAGAGGTTGTTATTTGAGAGTTCTAAACGCTCTTCTAGTAACTCTTTGTAAGTCTCTAGTTCTGTTATATCAGTCCTTATAGCTATAAGTTCTACTATATTATTATGTACATCAACTATAGGACTTACTGTACTTTTTACATAATATGTTTCACCATTCTTTTTACGATTTTTGATTATTCCTCGCCAAACTTGATTATTTTGAATTGTTTGCCACATCTCTTTAAACACAGATGCTGACATATCAGGATG
>NZ_JAEMVA010000057.1 GCF_029215955.1 Sulfurimonas sp. SAG-AH-194-I05 | reverse complement strand
TTTCTCTTTTAAGAATCAATATATCTGCCCCATTTTCATTTGCATGTGATAAAAAATCGTTTATATCATAGTTAAGAATATCATTACCTTTGAGTAAAACTTCTACAAAAGGAGGGTTTAATGTATCAGATATTTTTTCTATTTCGACTTGAATCTCTTCAAAGTTTCCTTTAAGTCTATAAAGTTTTTTAAAGAGTGGTATTTCTAGTCGTGAGACTTCAACTTCTTTGCCTTCAAAGTCGACAATGACGACACTTTTTTGATTGTTTGTTTCTGAAAAACTAAGAGGTATGGGCGAACCTGAGTACTGCATCGTATCTTTTTGTGCAATTTTTTGAGGTTTATGAATATGCCCCATTGCAACATAGTCAAATGCACGTAACATTGCACTATCGATGTTTTGAAGTTTTCCTATGTATATTTCTCTCTCAGAGTCTGGACTTAGAGAGGCTCCAGTTGTTGTAAAATGTCCTGTTGCAATTATAGGCACACTGTCTGAAATCTCTTTTGCTTTAGTATAAATGTTTTTATAGTAGTTTTTTAGAGCATCTCTTAACTCATCTTCTACCTCGGAAGAATTTTTACTTTCATTTGCCTTTCTTAGTACTCTATCTCGTAAATAAGGTACGGCACAAACTATGGCCTTTAAAGTACCCTCTTCTTCGATTTTGACAATTACCTCATCAGTATCTTCCCCACTCGCTACCACATGGACATTTAAAGATTTTAGTAAGTCTTTTGATACTTCAAGAGTAGTTACACTGTCATGATTTCCTGCAACTATTACCACATGCTTACAGTTAGTTTTCATAATCTGCGCTAAAAAATTATGGTACATTTTAAGTGCATAGTTTGGAGGATTTGACGTGTCAAATATATCACCCGCAACTATGAGAATATCTATCCTTTTTTCTTGAACTTGCTTAATAAGCCAATCTAAAAAACTTTGATGTTCAAACTCTCTCGAACGACTTTTAAAACTCTGACCTAAGTGCCAGTCTGATGTGTGGACTATTTTCATTTACTGTCCTAAAAATGAAGCTGAAATACTGCAGTAGAACCACATCCGAGACCCTCACTTTGAAGGGTGACACTTCCACCTAGTATTTCAGCCATCTTTTTACTTAAGGAGAGTCCTAGCCCAGTTCCCTTATGTTTTTTTTGCATTACATTTTCAACTTGCGTAAAATCATTAAAAAGAAATTTCATAGCATCACTACTTATGCCAATCCCTGTATCTTGCACTGTTATTTGTATGTCTGATGCACTTGAAGTATACGTTATATTGACATTACCTTTTTGGGTAAACTTAATAGCATTAGAAATAATATTAATCAAAATTTGTTGCAACATTTTGGAATCTGTCTTGTAGAGTTGAGATGTATACTCTTCTTTACTAAGAATTAATTCTATATTTTTGTCATTCGCCAGAGGTTTTAGCATCGTATAACTATTTTTAATGATAGATTCTATATCTACTTCTTCGATATTTGCTTCCATTTTTCCTGCTTCGATTTTACTAATATCGAGAATTTCATTAATCATTCCTAAAAGATATTGTGCTGATGATTCTATGTTTGAGACCGTATCCATTTGGTCCTCATTTAATTCCTCATAGGTTATCATAAACTGTGCAAAACCGATTATGGCATTAAGAGGAGTACGTAGTTCATGGGACATGTTTGAAATAAAAGCTGACTTTGCACGAGAAGCAGACATAGTACGTTCAATAAGCCTAATTCTATCAAGTTGCAGGGTTATCATACTTGCTATAGAAGTATAAAAGTTTCTCTCATTTGAGTCTTCAAAAGAATCTATACCAAGCTCAATGGACCCAAAGTGCTTTTTCATATCGTTTTCAAAATCTGTAATATAAATTTGGACAGTATTTTCACTAGAAAGGAAATTCGAGTTTTTATGAAAAATAAGTTTTTCTTGTTTTGTAAGTTTTTTTATTTCATTTATAGATGTATTTATACACTCCTCTTCATCTTTAGTTTGAATAATTGTGTTAAAAACTTCTATAAGTTGTGTGAAGCGTTTTAGGCGTAATGTATTTTCTTTCTCTAAGTTTTTCAAAGCCTCTGACGTTGTTACAAGCATAGTATTAAAAGAATGTGTAAGTGCTCCTATTTCATCTTCTGCGCTTATTTTTAACTGTGTCGCATAGTTGTGCGTTTGCGTAATAGAATCTGTTGTATTTTTAAGTTCTTCTATGGGTTTTATAATCTCTTTTGCATTTTTAATAGCAATATAAATGATAATAATTAAAATAATTACCGACATATAAAGCATAAATTTTATATAGTCATATAAAAATTCTAAGGCTACATTTTTATCTACTGCGTAGACAATATTCCATCCATCTAAAAAGTTTGAAAGTTTCTTAGAAACAATTACATTTTTCGAATCAATAGACGTATAGATAGACTGCGTAAAATCTATTTGAGTTTCTATTTTTTTATCTATCATCTCTCCAATAGTCAGATTTGTTTTTGGATTCATTATATAGGAGTGAATACTGTTCGTATGTGTTAAATAAAGGTCTAAATTATTTAAATTATATTCCATAACTAAAGTACCGATAACCTTATTCCCATCAAACGAGGCAAAAATATTTGAGCTTATGTAAAGTATTTCTTTTTTTATATGCGACTGCTCATAACTTTTTAGTTTTTTTAATGTAATTTTTTTAAGTAATAATTTCTTATCAGATGATGCGATAATGACACCATCATGAGAAATAACATATAAGCTAGCACGAAGATTTAAGTCGTTCATTTTTTTAACAAGAAGTCTTGATATACGCTTATCTAAATCATCAGCAAGGATATCGTCCATAATGTCAAGAGAACTTAAAAATTTCACTTCTTTATCTATGGAGTAAAGATGACTTTGAATAAGACTAATAACTACTTCTGCTCTTTGTGATTGCTCCACAATAATTTTGTTAAGAATTTTTGTTTCACTTAAAAATATTGTATACGTAAGTAAGGTTAAAAGAGGAATAATTCCTATTCCTATAAAAAGTGTTAAAAGTTTATTTCGTAATGATTTCGTATAAAAATCAGGCATCTTGGAGTTGTTCTCTCACATCTAAAATAGCATCTAAATTTTCCATAAATAAGTCTACGATTTTTGGGTTAAAATTACTCCCTGAACTCTCTTGAATAATTTCTAATGTTTTTTCCATACTAAAGGCTTTTTTATAGGGACGAGAACTAAGCAGTGCGTCAAACACATCAACAACAGAAACTATAGCGCCACTCATAGGGATTTCATCACCTTTTAATCCGTTTGGATAACCAAGACCATTGTACTTTTCATGATGTGTATTGGCAATTTGTGACGCAAGTTCTAAAAGCGGTGTTGTTGTCTGTCCAAAAATTTCTGCTCCGATTTGAGCATGTTGTTTCATGATTTCAAATTCATCCTCATCAAGTTTTCCTGGTTTAAGTAAAATATTATCAGGAATAGCGATTTTTCCTATGTCGTGCATGGGAGCTGCTACGCGCATAAGGTCACAATAGTCTTGAGAATACCCAAGTTTTTGTGCAATAACAGCAGCCATATGTCCAACACGAACAGTATGTGCCGATGTTTCATTATCTCTTACGTCTACTACTTTTCCTAATATAGCAAGGATATCTTTTTCATGTTGTTGAATCTCTTGGAGTGCTGTTTGCAGTTCTTTTGTTTTTTTCGACACTTCTGCTTCTAAAAGACTTTTATTATCCCGAAGCATACTTTGGTACGCACCAAGTTGGACCGCATTTTTTACACGTAAACGGAATTCAATAATATCAAAAGGTTTTGTTATATACTCATTTGCTCCAAGTTCTAAGCCTTTTTTAATAGAGTCTTTGTCTGAAAGCGCTGAAATAACGATAAGGGGAATCCAAGAAAGTTCTTCATCAGATTTAATAATTTTTGTAGCTTCATAGCCATCCATAACCGGCATCATTAAATCCATAAGTATCAAATCAACTTTGTTGTGTTGTAATAAAGAAATCGCTTCTTTACCATTGACAGCTTCAATAACTTCAAAACCTTCTTTTTTTAATATTTTTGAGGCTACTTTTCTGTTCATTAATTCATCGTCACATAGTAATATACTTTGCATTAGTTACTCCATCGTAAAATTATATTCATTGTATTATCAATATTTTTTATATCTATATAAGTAATAGCTCCATCAACTTTTTTTAAAAATGCCAGTGAACTTTTTTGTGATTTTAAGCTAACGGGTGGTCTGTGTCCAAGATAATGTTGCTTCATCCAGTAAGATTTCAACCGTCTAAAATTAGTTTTGAGTATATGTTTCTCAAAGCTAATTCGTAAAGGATCTCTTGGAGATAAGTTTATAGGAACTATTTTTATGTCATGTGTTACAAGCATTTTTTTAAGAAAAATTGCTTTAACTTGCGCTTTGCTTAGCTGTGGCATATTTTTATTTGCAACGACTGCATACTCTGATGCTACTACATTGCATTCAAATAAGAAAATAAAAATGATAGCGAGTAGAATATTTTTCATTAGAATAACACCGACACTGAAAATAAAACTTGATTTTGAGAGGTAAGTGAATGCGCTTGGTACTCAGCCTTAAGTGCCACAGGATACACTGGTCTATAGGTATAACCCATCACAGCAAAAGAATCTTTCGTATTTGTACTTTTATCATCATATGATTCTAAACGTAAAATACCAAGGTGTTTTGGTGTAAATCGATACAGTCCTTGTATATAACCAGCATAACTTCGTATATTACTTTGATCTCTATTCTGGAGACCCATTTCGGTCATTATTTGGTATTTATCAGTATCGTATTTCATTGAAGCAAGTGCATAGTTATAATAACTTTGGGTATTTTTTTTATAGTGACCTGCATTCATTTTAAATATATAATCATCAAGAGTGTAAGAAAAACCAAGTCCATAATGTTCTGTAACATCAAAGTTGTTGTACGCATTAGAAAGATTGGCATTGTTTTGTACGATTACATCTACTTGAAGTTCTTCCTCGTCAAAGCGTGTGTACGAAGCGTATATTCCTGTAGTAAACTTTGGAAAGAGTACAAAAGTACTTACAGGATTCGAAGTGGTCTCACGAAGTACATTTACAGGAAGAAGATTCCAAAAACCAATGGGCGAATTGTATTTACCAAGACGCAATAAAATATTTTCATCATAGTTATAGTCAAAATATAAACGTTCAATATACAGTTTATCATTCGTCGTTATTGTACTCGTCGTATTTGTATACGTTCTTAAATAAAATTCTTTAAATTCTAGTTCAGCTATGTACGAAAACTTATTTATCCCACCATATATAAGAAGTGCGATATCATCAATTCTATAACGCGTAGAGGTATCTGTTTTTTGATAATCTACAGAAAAGTAACCACCTACATAAAGTGGTAATTCACCGACTTGAATCCCATCACCAAGCTGGTATTCATCCGCAGCATAGATATGTGTGAAAAATAAAAAAACGAGTAAGACTGTTCGCATTATAATAATTCCTTATAGAATGATTGTTTTATGATTTGTTTTTATATGTAAGTCTACCATAAGTGCGGTTGCATAGACACCACTTTGCACACAATTAGAAGAAATGACACTTACCGATCTACTCAAAGAAGTTTCTTTATCTTTACTAAGAATGTGGGAGTGCATCTGTAAACCTACCTTGTTTTTTCTCTCGTATGATGCAGAAGTTGTTAGTGCTTGATTTTCTAAAGTCTCTTCACATGCATACTTACTTGGCTCTAAGGGGTTTTTAATTCCTATGCGAAACTGTTCTCCATCAGGTTTTTTACCTAAGGCATAAATATCTCCACCAAAGTTAATCAAAGCTGAGGTAATTTTATGTTTTTTCAATATTTTCACACCTCTATCCACCACATATTCTTTCACAAAACCACCAAGGTCAATTTTTGTATATGGATTATCAAAATAAATTTTATTTTTTTTAATAGAAAAGTGTTCACATCCAACATATGTAAGGAGATGCTCTTTTTTTTCTTTGAGTACAGTAGAATCTACTTCTTCTACATAAATATTTTTGATAGTTGCTAAAGTAATATCGAAGACTTTATTTGTCTCAGTATAGTACTTTTTGGCTCTTTGCAAAATATCTTTTGTTTCTTGGTCGAGCACAATAAGTGTACGTTGGTTTATTTGCGTTACAACAGAATTTTGAGAAAAATAGTTATATTTATACTCTAAACGTTTTGCCTCATTTAAAACAGCTTTAGCAGATGTATCTGCTAAAGTTTTGTTGTTTGCATAAAGGATAAGTTCACATGGAGTAGTCATCGCTTCAAATTGGTATACATATTTTTTCATCATTAGAAGTTGTATCGAATTCCAGTCATAAAGTAAAGTGCTTGCAAGTCTGTACTTTGTTCATAATAGTTTGCACTGAAGTTCACACTCCAATCTTTAGACATTGTATATTCTACATTTGTTTTGATAGTACTCGAAGTAAAGTTACTTAATCTATCGTCACTCGAAGCATAGATTTGGCTCGTGAAGTACGTACTACTTCCATTATAAAAATCTGCTTCACCTTGCATATAACCACGTATTCCAAAATCTAAAGTCCATTTTTTATTAAGTTCATATATCAGAGAAAGATCCAGTGTATGAGAATTTATATTCCAGTCGTCTGTGTAGTATCTATACAATGTATGGAATGTTAAAGAACTACGTAATGCATTTGCATACTTTAAAGAAACTCCATAGGCTTTTCTTGAATCTGGGCGGTTTTCACCTACCACATCAGCAGTTACTCCATTGTTGTTTCTCACAACATTTTTATAAGGGTTTGTAAGATAGCCTGATTCCATGATACCAAAGAGGCTAATACTAGCTGTTGCATTTTGGCTTATGTTTTGTGCATATGTAAGCTGTGTATTGATTACACTTGCTGTCATTTTTTCACTAGCACCACTTCCTGTATCACAACTACTTGTTCCAGCAACCGTACATTCTACTAAAATTTCATTTGCTTGGTAAGAAACTCCAAAAGAAAGAGATTTATTTTTATTATCTCCAAGCCAGTGCATATACTCCGTAGAGAGTTCACTTGAATAAAAATCTCTTTCTTGTGAACGGGCAATTCCAATGTTTAACTCATCACGGTTATCTAAACGTTTTGTAAGTGCTAGATCCCCAGCAGTTCGTGTATCGGTATACGAAATATTTGAATACTGCACCGTTGCAGCAGCAACACCAATACCACGAGAAAAAGCAGAAGCTCCACTCCCTGTGTCTACACTATATGCAGGACTCGCACCACTTACTGCATCTACAACAATGTATGCATTAAGTGTATAGTCTGCTCCAAAGTCTTTGTTAATAGTAAGTGCAGGAGCCGAAACTGATGTACGACCACTACCCTCATCGTATTGTAAGTACTGTAAACTTACATAGTCTTGTGCTTGAAGTGCCATGGACGCTAGAAGTGTAGCCGTAGCTAATGATAATCTTAATTGCATCCGCAACCTCCTCCAGATATTCCACTTCCACCTTTAGAAGCTTCTTTTGAGAAAAACATATGTTCTTCAAACTTTTTACCTATTGTATTTTTACTTGAGCTTTTCATTGAATCTTTTGCTAACATACCTTTTTCCCAAGGTTTTATCTCTTTTGTACAGCCTGAAAAAAGAATCAGAACTATAATTGTTATTGTAAACTTCATGCCTTACTCCATCTCTTTTATATCATTTAATATTTGCTTGTCTATATTATCAAGTGCACCTGTAATAATTTTCATTATTTTTTTGTTTTTTACATAGTATAAGGTTGGAATACCTATAGGATTAAATTGCGATACTATAATGCTGTTAGAATCATTAATAACACGAAAATTAATTTCAGTTTCTTTATTAAACTCCATACTAGCTTGTATGTCTTTGTCAACATTTATTCCTAAAAACTCCACTTTATTTGTATCTATTTGAATATTTGCTTGAGAAATAAGTGGAAGCTCTTTTTTACATGAACCACACCATGAAGCATAAAAATCGATAACATACAGTTTGGAATTATCTATATTAAGATGTTGTGCCATAGTGTTTTTTAGAGTATCGCCAACTTCATAAGCGAAGAGATTGAGTGAGAGGAAAATACCAAGTAGTATTTTTTTCATATTCTTTCCTCGTATAATTTCTTTTATGAGTAAGTAGCTCTTTTTTTAAAGTTTTTTTGACTTTAAACCAAAGAAGTATTACTCTGTTAAGATTGAAGTACTAACTTCAAATCTTGTAACTATCATAGTCTATGACTTTAGATATAACAACATTTTTTTCCTTATAGCGATAGATATTCTATTGACTACATTACTTAAGCCTGTTGATATCTTTAGTTGTTAATCACTTATAAAAAAGCTGTGGGAGTAGCTGTATTACTTAGCACTCACTACTTATAGATTAACGAGGCTGTGAATCCAAATAGAAGTATTTGGACAACTAAAGATTACACGACAAGGATTAAATATGTATTATGTAGGAATTGATATTGCTAAGGATTTTCACATAACTTCCGTTATTGATGAAAATGAAAAGAAGGTTATAAATAAACCTTTTAGAATTAACAACACAAATGTTGGGTTTAGTAAAATGCTAACTATTTTAGATAGTATATCTCTTGATAAAAATGAATTTATCATTGGTCTTGAGGCTACTGGAATCTATGGTGAAAATCTTTTAGAGTTTCTCAAGTCTAAGGGCTATAGTGTTAAACTATTAAACCCCTTCCAAACTAGTAGATATAGAGAGCAGATAACATTGAAAAAAGTGAAGAATGATGAGATAGACTCATTGGTAATAGCACTACTTTTAAAAAGTGGTAAATTCAGTTCTGGTTATATTACAGATGATGAATATCAATCTTTAAGAACACTCTATCGAAACAGAGCAGCTATCCAAGCTGACATGAAAGATGTTAAAAAAAGAATACTGACTCAGATAACAGTTACTTTTCCAGAGTTTGAAAACTTTATGAAACCT
>NZ_JAEMVA010000056.1 GCF_029215955.1 Sulfurimonas sp. SAG-AH-194-I05 | reverse complement strand
AACAAGAACTTAGTTCAAATAGCTACCTAAAATTAAATAAATTCATAGACTATGAATATAAAAATAAAATAATTTTCCCTAAGTATGAAAATATATTTAGGGCTTTTAATTTACTCTCCCCGAATAAAATAAAAGTTGTAATTTTAGGTCAAGACCCATACCATGGAAAAAATCAAGCTAATGGTCTAGCTTTTTCAGTTTCTGATCCATGTAAAATACCACCATCATTAAAAAATATATTTAAAGAACTACTCGATGATACTGGTTACGATAAGCTAACATGTGGGAATCTATCTTCTTGGTCAAAAGAGGGAGTATTTCTTATAAATAGTGTTCTTACTGTTGCAGAGTCGAAGCCTCATTCTCATCGTAATAAAGGATGGGAGATATTTACAGATAGTGTAATTCAAAAACTTTCATATTCTTATGAAAACATTGTCTTTATTCTTTGGGGTAAACCTTCTCAAAAAAAAGAAAAATTAATTGATAAGGATAAGCATTTAGTTTTAGTAGCACCACACCCATCTCCTTTGTCCGCATATAGAGGTTTTTTTGGTTCAAAACCATTTACAAAAGCAAATGCTTATTTACTAGCATGTGCAAAAGAAAAAATTAACTGGAGATTAAATTAATGTATACACTAAGTGTTTCAGATTTAAATGAACAAATTAAGACACTACTTGAAACAAGTTTCACACGCATTCTTGTTGAGGGTGAACTCTCTCGCATCACTTTTCATAACAGTGGACATATATATTTTACACTTAAAGATTCAGGTTCTACTTTAAAAGCTGTTATGTTTAGAGGAAATGCTACAAAGCTAAAGTTTCAACTTAAAGAAGGGATGAAAGTTATTTTAGATGGTGCTATTACACTTTATAAACCTCGCGGTGAGTACCAAATTAATTGTTTTAGTATTGAACCATCAGGAGTGGGTGCTTTAGCTTTAGCTTATGAACAATTAAAAGAAAAGCTATCTTCTAAAGGTTACTTTGATGAAAACGCAAAGAAACAGCTTCCTAGTTTTCCTTCAAAAATCGCTTTAATAACTTCAGCAACTGGAGCTGCTCTTCAAGATATGCTACGTGTTGCAAACACTCGTTATCGAGCGTTAGCAATTGATGTTTATGATGTCCTTGTTCAAGGAACGCAAGCTTCTACTACCATTTCAAATGCAATTTTTATAGCAGATAAAAAAGACTATGATATTATTATCGTAGGTCGTGGTGGTGGAAGTATGGAAGACTTATGGGCATTTAACGAAGAAAATGTGGCGGATGCTATATTTGATGCGAGTACGCCTATTATTTCAGCTGTTGGGCATGAAATCGACTGGGTAATAAGTGATTTTGTAGCAGATGTTCGTGCAGCAACGCCAAGTATAGCTATGCAAATTTGTTTACAAGATTCAAATGAACTTTATCAGTACCTCGATTCGATTGCATCTTCTTTTGAGCAGTCAATGGAACAAAAAATGTATACAAAAGGTCAAGAATTAGAGTACTTACATAAGGCATATGCGCAACATTCTATACAAAGACAATTAGAGCAAAAAAAACAAGATGTTTTACAACTAAAAGAACAATATTATCAAAATATTATCTTTCAAATGAAGCATGCAGAAAATGAAATTACGCAGATATACACAAAATTTCCACATGCTATAAGAAACGTATTAAACAGTAAAACAAACCAACTTCAAAATTTAAGTAGAATGCTAGAATCAAATAATCCGAGTTTAAAATCTACAACTGGATTCGCTCAAATATCACAAAATAAAAAAGTTATAAATATTGTAGACCTTCACAAGGGAGACGTATTTGATATACAAAGTGATACAGTTTATTTAAGTGCAAAGGTTACTAAAAGGATACTAAAATGAGTTACCCAAGTTTTTACGATACAGTAGAAAGTATACAAGTTGTAGATCCACTCTCAAATGCTTTGGGAGTATTTTCAGATGGTTTCTATGAATTTAACTACATTGATGTTGTTAAGTCTGCAGGACATAGTTGTCCCACCGTTGCAGGAGCTTATATCATTACGCTTACAGCTTTGAAATTTTTATACCCTGAGCAAAGAGCAGAACGTGGAAATATTCGCGTTTCATTTGAAGAAGACCTAGAAGATGGAGTTACTGGGGTTATTGCTAATGTAGTGAGTCAAATAACAGGAGCGACAGATAAAAGTGGTTTTAAAGGTCTTCAAGGAAAGTTTTCAAGACACTCTTTAATGCATTTTAATGAAGATATTACGTCATCTGCTCGGTTTACAAGAATAGATACAAATAAAAGTGTTGCTATTACTTATAACCCCTCGAGTATTTTACCAAATCCAAATATGCAAGTGATAATGACAAAAATGGCTGCTGGTGCAGTGACAAAAGAGGAGGTAAAAGAGTTTGGTGTTTTGTGGCAAGATAGAGTAGAGAGAATTTTTAAAAATCTAGATGAGGTTGTATGGGTAGAAGAGGTGTAACCTCTTTTACTTTAAAACTAATGGCGGAAAATAAGTATGAAGTAATACAACAGAAGATGCTGTGAGTTTTTTCATAAATTTATCGAACTTATCTTCTTTATTCCAGATAGGTTCTTTTACTTTTGTCATTGTAACAAGTGCTTTTTTTGCATCATAAATTACACCTACTTCGTCGATTAGACCAACTTCTTTGGCTTGGTGCGCTGTAAATATATGTGCATTTGCATATAAATCACGTTTATTATAATCTAAACCTCTCGCTTGTGCTACATCCTTTGTAAACATATCATACGTGCTATAAATAACTTTATTTAATTCATTAATTTCGTAGTCTGTCCATGGTCTATCTGGTGTTCCTACTTTTTTATACTTTCCAGCTTGAACACTTTGTGATTTGATTCCTATTTTTGAGAGAAGGACACTTGCATCTGCACTTTGCATAATAACACCGATACTTCCAACCATAGAACCAGGGTTTGCAATGATCTTATCAGCCCAAATACTTGCGTAATAACTACCACTTGCAATAGTTCCAGCAGCATAGACAACAACAGGTTTAATACGTTTGAGTCTTTTGATAGCATAGGCAACTTCTACTGAAGGTGCAACTGCTCCTCCGGGTGAGTTGACAATGAGTAAAACACCTCGTATTTTATCGTTCTTTTGTGCTTTTTCTATTTGGCTAATTACTTCAGAGACTTCCATAATAGGTCCAACAAGAGAAATGGTTTGTAGGTTATTTGGTGCTAATTTTTCTTCACTCAATGGAGCGAATAAAACAAATATGAGTAGCAAAAATAACATGGCTTTAAAATTCTCTTGAATAAACTTAAGCGGTGCAGTGATTGGTAAAAATAATTTTTTGAGTAGTTCCATTAGTCTTCCTTTTCTAGTTTTCCATTAATGTATACTTTGGAAATATTGTATTTGTGTAAGATGAGGTGAATCGCGAGTTCTTCATTTGGTTCATTTTCTAAATCGATTACAAGCATGTCTGCATTTTTTCCCTTTACTATTTCGCCGGTGTTAAGTCCAAGTGCTTTAGCTGCATGAATCGTAACGCCTTTAAGTAACATTCTAGCAAACTCCAGCAAAGGAGTGTCACTATGCATAAATAAAGATATTTTCATCTCTTCAAAGAGGTCAAGTTTATAGTTTGAACTGAGTCCATCTGTTGCTACAATCCAGTTAATGTTTTTTTCATTTAATGCTTTAATATTGAGTGTTTTATTTCCCAATAATCTATTTGATATAGGACAATGAATGATTGTATGTTTATATTGAGCAATAGTATCGAGTTCATCCTCATTAGCATTCACTACATGTGTGAATAATGTTTGTTTCTCATTAAAATAGTTTAAAAACTCTTTGGCATCAGATACAGCTGTCTTTTGTTTTAAGAGGTCTACAAAAAACTCTTTAAATGCACCCTCACTTGAGTCTAGCCATTCCCTTTCAGCTTCACTTTCCATAAAGTGAGCAGTAAGGGGTAGGTTTTCATTTTTAACTAGTTGTAGTGCTTTTTTTACTAAAACAGGATGCACAGAGTAGGGGGAATGTATAGCAACTCCAGCATGAAAACCTTCTCTTTTTATACTTTTCGAAGCATCTAGACGGGATAAAAAATCACTATATAAAGTATCTGCCATAACAGCCTGAGAACCTATAAGTTCATTGAAATAAATAACATTTTGTTTCGCATTCTCACATGCTGATAGGTCCATACCATAAGAACTAATAGCGCCAAATGTAGTTATCCCATTAGCTAACATACTCTCAACAGCCTTTGCCATACATGCTTCATTGCATTCTCCAATTAAGCTTTCACGGTTTTCTATAACACTGTATAACCATTTCATAAAATCACCATAACTTAGTTGTGTTTTATTAGCAGAAAACTCTAAATGCACATGGGCATTAATAAGTCCAGGCATTACAAGTGAATGCTCTTTAAGTGTAGTGACTTTGGCATGTGGAAATTTTTCTAAAAGCTCTTCAAATGGAGCAATTTCTTCTATTTGTTTATCAAAAGCAATGGATAAGTTGGTCGAGACTTTATCGTTCATTAAAATATAATGAGGTGTAATTATTTGCATTTTTTGTCTTTATAGTAATTTATGTATGATTATACTTCTTTATTTTTAAAAATGTCTAAACTTAAAAAGTTTTCAATGCAATCAATATTTAATATAATATTAGATAGAATAAATCTTTAAAATATCTAAAGATACAAAAAAAGGTAAAAAATGAAATTAATGGTAATCCAAGGTCCGAATTTAAATATGCTAGGTGTAAGAGAACAACATATTTATGGTCCTGCAAAACTAGAACACATTCATGCTCAAATGAAAGAATTTGCTGATCAAAACAGTGCAGAAATAGAGTTTTTTCAAAGTAATTTAGAAGGTGAAATTGTAGATAGAATTCAAGAGTGTTATGGTGAAATTGACGGCATTATCATTAATGCAGCAGCGTATACACATACTTCTATAGCAATTCGTGATGCTATTTCAGCTGTTGGAATTCCTACTATAGAGGTGCATATTTCAAATATTAATCGTCGTGAAGACTTTAGAAAAGAAAATATGATTGCACCAGTATGTACATCCTCTATTGTTGGTTTTGGACCATTTGGTTACCATTTAGCTATGATTGGTGTTATTCGAGTTGTAAGTGAAGTTCAAGCAGCACAACAAGAACAAGCTTCTCAACAAGAAGAAGCATAAGTACTTTATGTATTTAAAGCGTTACCTTTCGAAGAATCTAACAGTTTTTAGAAGTTTACGCTTTGGAAAAATATTCTCTACGAGTACAATCCATCGCTACAATGTTACAGTTGGAGTTGGTGGTAATATCGGAGATGTTAAAAGAAGGTTTGAACGTCTTTTTGTAGAATTAAAAAAAGACAAACGCGTTACACTTTTAGAAACTTCGTTGATTTTGAAAAATCCTCCATTTGGTTTTAGAGACCAAGATGATTTTTTTAACTCAATTATTGTTTTACAAGTTAGTATGCAACCCTATGTATTCTTAAACTATTTATTACGACTAGAAAAAAAATTTGCAAGAAAGAGAAGTTTTGCAAATGCACCGAGGACTTTAGATTTGGATATTATTTTTTTTGACAATCGAATTATTAAAACAAATAAATTAACTATCCCACATGCTTCGTGGTCTCAAAGAGAGAGTGTAGTTCTTCCTCTTAAAAGTATGCAGTTGGTAAATCAACGATGAAAATATTAACATTTACAGGTGCCACTCCCTCAGAAGCTCTTAAAAAAGCAAAGCGTGAAATTGGGGATGAAGGGATGCTCATTGAGACAAGAGAGATCCAAAAAAAAGGTTTAGGTAGACCGGCTATTTATGAAATAGTTATTGGAATTGAAGAACTTGAGTTACAAAAAAAGATACAAAAAAATGCGTATTTAAATAAACCCTTGAGTAAACAAAAACCTATAAAAGAAGAAAGTGAAGATATCTATTTCGATATATCGAATGCTGCAAAACAAATTTCTAAAATATCTGATGTTACAGATCCCTTGGCTAGTTTTAGTAATAGACAATCAACTGAGCCAATAAAACCAGCCCTACAACCAAAAGAACTCAAAGAAATTAAATCTGAAATAAATAAGCTTGGAGATAAGGTTAAAATCATTCAGAATATGTTTTGGGATGAAAAAGGACCAAGTCTTGAAAGCTCTATTCCTCCAGAATTTGCAGAAATTTATAGACTTGCCGCACAAAGTGGAATGGATAAAAATCATTTAGAAAATATAATGCGAATGACATTAGAGCATATGCCACATAAAATGAAAGAAAATTCAGCAACTGTAAAGAGGTTTTTTCAAACACTTTTAAGAAAAATTATTCCCATAAGACTTGAAAGTATGCCTACGGTTGGAGCAAAAAAAGTTCTTATGTTAGTTGGACCAACAGGAGTTGGTAAAACAACTTCGATTGCTAAACTTGCAGCACGGTATTCGTATCTTATGGATAAAAAGTATAAAGTAGGTCTTGTTGTTCTAGATACATATAGAATTGGAGCGGTTGAGCAATTAATGCAATATGCAAGAATGATGAAGCTAGGAATAGAAACAGTAGTTGATCCTGCTGATTTTTCAACTGCATTAAATTCTTTACGTCATTGTGATTATATTTTGATTGATACAATGGGCTCAAGTCCTTATGATAAAGGGAAAATAGAAAAGATTTATGAATGTTTAGCTGCAAATGATACCGAGTATAATGTAGATGTGGTTCTCGTGATGCCTAGCTCTATTAAATATGAAGACTTACAAGCAACATATGAAAACTTTGCTACACTTAACGTAGACACAATGATGTTTACTAAATTAGATGAAACGAGAGGTTTTGGAAATATTTTTTCTTTAGCATATGAAACGGGTACCCCGATAAGTTATTTTTCTGTGGGGCAAGAGGTTCCAGAGGATTTAGTCCGTGCTAGTAGTGACTTTTTAGTAGAATGTTTATTAAATGGATTTAATAGGAGTAAAGCATGATGGGTCATCAAGCTGAAAAGCTAGAAGAACTTGTTTCTTCAAAGGCGCAACTCACTTCTAAGAAAACACGATTTGTAGCGATTACAAGCGGTAAAGGTGGAGTAGGAAAGAGCACAATTAGTTCGAATTTAGCATATGTACTGTCTCAAAGTGGATTAAATGTTGGAATATTTGATGCAGATATTGGTTTAGCTAATTTAGATGTTATGTTTAATGTAAAAATTAAAAAAAATATTTTGCATGTTTTAAAAGGTGAGGCAACTGTTGCGGATATTTTAATTCCTATTACTCGTAATTTGATTTTAATTCCTGGTGAAAGTGGAGATGAAATATTAAAATATTCCGACATGGCACTTTTTGAAAGGTTTATGGAAGAAGCAAAAATATTAGACAAACTTGATGTAATGATAATAGACACAGGTGCTGGAATAGGGGAACATATTCAAATGTTTTTAAAAGCTGCTGATGATGTTGTTGTTGTTACAGTTCCTGATCCTGCAGCAATTACAGATGCCTATGCGACGATTAAAACAATAGCTACAATTAGAAATGATGTTTATATGATTATGAATCAAGTTAAAAATGAAAGAGAAGCAGAAGCAGTTTTTGGAAAAATCAAAAAAGTTGCATTAGCAAATATAGGTTCAGCCTTAGATTTAAAGTTATTAGGAAAAATAAGCAGTGATTTAAAAGTATCTACATCAGTAAAAAAACGTTCTCTTTTTTGTTCAGCATATCCTTCTTCTGGAGTGCATAAAGATGTTATAAAAATTGCGAATAGATTAAGTGCTAAAGTGGAACAAAATATGCTAGTTAAAGCCAATGAAAGTGGTCTTAGCGGACTCTTTAAACGATTAATAAAACATTTTTAATTTATTTGGAGTAATCAATGTTAGGTGAGAATTTTGTATACTTTTTTACAGTTCAAGGATTTTTTGTTGGAATAGTTTTTGGAATTTTAAAATCTTTTGATGCTGAAGGTTTACTTGTATATACATTTTTTTTCACAACATTCTTTTATCTATTTTCTCATATAATAATTGCATTTTATTTTAAGACACTTATTGCAAAATCTCATTTTTTCCCTAGAGACTTACATGAAAGGGAATTAGATTTATTTGTATTAGAGATCAACAAAAGAGAGAAGCTTATAGATTCTGCATGTAAAATTACTGATATAGCAATTAAAATGAACTCAGAAAATGCAACAGTAGTGAAATCATCATGACAAACGCATATGTGCAAGATCTCAAACATAAAGAAGACGAACTTGCTATTCAGTACTTACCTGCTGTTAAGGCTATGGCTTTTAGACTCAAGGAACGACTCCCTAGCTCTATTGATTTCTTAGACCTCTCGGCCATCGGTACCGAAGAACTTATAAAATTAGCAAGAAGATATGATGAATCATTAAATGATTCTTTTTGGGGTTATGCAAAAAAGAGAGTGTATGGTGCTATGCTTGATTATCTTCGAAGTTTAGATATTTTAAGTCGTGCAAGTAGAAAACTTGTAAAAGCAATAGATTACGCAGTCGAAGAGTATAGACTTACACATGAAGAAGAACCTACGGATGCAGAGTTAGCAGAAATCTTAGAAGAACCAATTGATAAAGTTCATGATGCGCGCATAGCATCAACGATCTATACAGTTATGCCCTTGCATGATCAACTCCATGTGGGAGATGAGGGCGCGGCACTTGTTAGTATTGAAAGAGAAGAACTTGTTAATGTTATAAAAACAATTTTGTCTACCTTTAAAGAACGAGAACAGTTAGTAATTCAATTCTATTATTTTGAGGAGCTCACACTTAAAGAGATTAGTGAAATTTTAAATATTACAGAATCAAGAATTTCTCAAATACATAAGGCAGTCATTCAAAAAATTAAAGAAAGCGTAGGGGAGTAGTATGGCAGATATACTTTCCCAAGAAGAGATAGATGCACTTTTAGATGTCGTAGAAGATGAAGGTGATGATGTCTTTGAAACGACGAGTGATGATAGCTTATTACCACAAAGACAGGTAACACTTTACGATTTTAAAAGACCAAATAGAGTCTCCAAAGAACAGTTGCGTGCCTTTCGAGGTGTTCACGATAAAATGGCTAGGTCCTTAGCTTCTCAAATATCTTCTATTATGCGTTCTATTGTTGAAATTCAGCTTCATTCTGTTGACCAAATGACCTATGGTGAATTTTTGATGTCTTTACCAAATCCAACAAGCTTTAATGTCTTTTCTATAAAGCCACTTGAGGGAAGCGGAGTTATAGAAATTAACCCCTCTATTGCCTTCCCAATGCTTGATAGACTCTTAGGTGGTAAGGGAGAACCTTTTGATGCTTCTCGTGAGTTTTCAGATATAGAACTCAGTCTCTTTG
>NZ_JAEMVA010000055.1 GCF_029215955.1 Sulfurimonas sp. SAG-AH-194-I05 | reverse complement strand
AGGTACTATTTGATGCGGTGATAGGTTCTTATATTCTTGCGTGTTGGCTGTAGTAACAAGAGATTCTTTTTCTTCTTGGGTTAATTTATTGGGAGGTGCTTTATGAATACGTATAGTGCGTTTATCTTCATTGGTAGAGGTCTTTGACCATCTTTGTAGGGTTCTTGCACTAAAGCCTATGATAGGGCTTATCTTTAGCATAGAAGCCCCTTTGACTTTAGCTTCATCTACAAGTTCTAATATTTCAGTACGCACTACTACAGATGTCATTATTCCTCGTCCTGAAATAGTGCTTGGAACTTTTTTTGTAATACTAAGAGTGCTGCTGCTTCAGCTAAGGCTTTTTCTTTTCTTCGTAACTCTTTGGCTAGTTGTTTGTTTTTGGCACGTTCTTCTTCAAGTTCTTGCTTCGAAGCACTTGTGGACAAGGGCTTATGCGCGACTAAGCTTTGTTCAAACCCTTTGAGTTGATGTTCAAAGATACCTTTTTTTCTACAATAGGCACTTAAGGCTTCACTGTCTAGCTGATAGGTCTCTTTTAGTATTTGTAGTTGTTCTGATGGACTAAATGACCCTTCTTTTGGTATTGGGCTTACGGTACTTTTACTCATCCATTTGTATAATGTTGCTTTTGGCATACCTAGTTCTTTTGCTATCTCTTGGGTTGTTTTTACACCTCGGTTGCTTAGTACTTTTTTTATTGCTTTTTCTTTGAACTCTTTGGGGTATTGCATTTCTTGTCTTTTGTATGAGAATTTATATCATATGTTTTGGACAACTAGCCTGACGTAGGGGGAGACACAACAGGTAAGCTCAAAGGAGTTCTTGGTTTTGTTGCACTCTCAGCATCTGAAGTGCTCATAGACAATAGTAAAAAACCAGTTGTTCTTGTAGACCTGCTTATTGTTAACGATAAATATAGATCAACTGTCTATGAACATCTTGACAATTCTAAAGTGTCTCAGTTACTTTTAGAATATGCTGGATCAAAGTTTTATGATGTAAGAGAACATATTGGTGTGAGTTACCTCATTCTATATCCAGATGGGGGAAAAGAAAATAAAACCTTAGTGGACTTTTACAAATCAAGAGGTTTTTCATATGCAACTCATAAACATGACTGGATGTATGTAAAGCTTTAATCGGTCGATTAAATTGGTAACCTATTGGTAACCAGAATGTCAATAACACTACAAAACTGTGTACAACTTGCTATAATAACAGGACTCTTGAACTACCGAACAGTAGGCTACTTAACGATATTTTACACAACTTTAAGGAACTATCTAATATCATATGTCTAGAATTCGAATCTCTGAGGGTCCACCACTTCTTAAAACAATCAAACCTTTGAAACCCTTACAACCCTTTGCCTAACAGGCTTTTTACTGTTTAGAACAATTTAGAGGGAGACACAAAAGGCGATACAAATACATCAAGTTTAACACTTGGAACTGCTATGAATGTCAGTTTATCTCTCAATAAAAACAATTATTACTGCTTACGATTTAGAGTCCATCAAAGATTAATCCCATTCTTCAAGAAACCACTTATCAGAAAGTCACTTTACACCAAAAACAAGAGACAAGCACAACTAAGAGCAAATCAGATTTACACTTCTTACCTTCAAATCTTAAATACCCTATCAATAATTTCTACTGAACAAACGAACGAACTTACTAATCGGTTCGTAAAAGAAGAACTCAATCAAAATATTGGTGACTCCTTTGTGCTAAATTCAACTAAATACAGAGTTGTCTCAACTACTACCCTTCAATCTGCATATGACAAGTTCTGTATATGGTACAAGCAGCAAAATATCGGGGACAAGCAATATTCACTTACTACAAACAAACTAATAAACCTTATATTTCCATACCTTGGAGTCAATAGCAATGTAGAAGACATCACTCTTGAAACAGTTGAAGAGTTCAGGGAGTTTCTTTATACCATGCCAAACATCAACAAAAAAGCATACAAGCATCTTTCATTCAAACAGATTACGGAACTCTCTAATATTCCAAGTGAAGACTTAATTGGTCTCAGCACTCAAATAAAATACCTTAAAATACTCAAACAGTTCTTTTCTTATATGCTTAAAGCAAACTTAATTACTTACAACCCTTGTGTTCTTCTTAATATGCCAAACAATACTATTTCTAACCGTGAGCCATTTGATGCTAATGACATAAGCAAACTCTTTAATATTTTTGAGCGATTAGATGACCGAAAATACATATATTACATCTTAGCCTATACAGGAATGAGACCTTCCGAATTCTGGAAGTGCAAGATTTCTATCAGCGATACAAATATACTGTATTTTGACTTGAGTGATAAAAGTTTAGGACTTAAAACTCAATCAAGCCATAGAAAAATACCACTCCATCACAAATTAGTAGAGATGAATATAAGTGAAAAACTATCTTCATTACAATACTGTTTTACTCAAGCTGGGCTTAGTAAGTATTTCAACAAAACCATTAAACCAAGTGTCACCGATGACCAAAATAAAATTATGTACTCATTTCGCCATACGGTCGCTACTGAACTTAAAAGAGCTGAAGTCCATATGGATAAAGTATCAGAACTTTTAGGTCATAGTTATACCAATAGCACAATGACAAAAGAAGTTTATGCCCATGGCTATACCCTTGAACAACTGCAAGAGACCATCAATAATATTCCTTATTAATTTTGTGTCTCCCTCTAAATTGTTCTAAACAGTAAAAAGCCTGTTAGGCAAAGGGTTGTAAGGGTTTCAAAGGTTTGATTGTTTTAAGAAGTGGTGGACCCTCAGAATAGAATTATCCTCCACACATCCCTATATCAAGCACATCTGTAAGAATTATTTTATCAGGATTCATCTTATATTCCTATGAATGTGTCACGATTTGTGTCTCCCTTTTTCATACTAACAATTACAATTTCAAAGAACGATATATGTATCATATATGCTATACATTTTACATTCTTTTGGTCTGTTATGATTGATTATCTCAAAGGATTCCAAAGGTTTTAACCCCTTAATAATAAAGGGATTTATGCTGCTATTTGAAGTTTCTTGTATGCTGATATATATCTCAATAATGTGCTTCTTCCAATCTCAAACTCATCTGCAATTTGTTGAGCTGTCATCCCTTGGTTCTGTAATTCAATTGCTTGGATTGTTTTATCTTTATTGAATTTAGGTTTGGCTCCGAACTGAACCCCTCTCTTTTTTGCAGATGCTATTCCCTCAGCTTGTCTCTCAGATTTGATGTCCACCTCGAAAGAATTTACTATACTGAGGAGTCCTATCATGAGACGACCCGCACTTGTAGTTGTATCAATATCTTGTTCAGTAGCTTTGAATGCCACTGATTTTTCTGTGAGCTTATCAATGATTGAATGCAAATCTTTTACAGAGCGTGAGCATCTATCCAATCTCGTGACATAAAACTCATCTCCATCACGAACAAACTCTAATGCTTCTTGAAGCATAGCTCTATTATCCATTTGTCGTCCACTCATCTTCTCTTTGAATATTCTCTCACATCCTGCTTTTTGAAGTAATTCTATTTGTGCTGTCAAATTCTGGGAGGTGCTCGAGACTCTGCAATATCCTACTTTCATAATGTTCCTTTTCCTTCTGTTAGCTGTACCATAACGTCTACAACCTCTTGAGACCCTTAATTGAGACACTTTATGAGACCCTTGTTCTTGGGATGCAGTGACAATTACGCATTAGTCCCATTTAGTGTAATTTATGAGACAGTTGGAAAAAGTGTGAAAGTTGTGTGTAGTTTGAAAACTTATTGTGTATTTGTTGATAGGTTTTACACAGTTTTTGGTGCAGATATTGAAATCCATTAAATCAATAACAAACGGTAAGCAAAATTCTAACTCTACATTATTGACATAGAATTTATACACCCCTTTTTACTAGATAAGTGAATTAAAAATATGGAAGTACGCGGTGTGAAGTTATCACTCCTCTTAAAAAAATATATAGATAAGATTTACATCCTCTTCATTTTTACATAGACCTTCAATAACATCTGCATCAAATTTACCTCATATTAAAGTAAAAGCCACACACTTTTTTATGTGTGTTGTTTTTGTTGATATGGAAATTAGATTTCGGAAATCATAAAACCTTACACTTTTTTATGTGTCTGTTTCTATATGTTGATACCTCTGATTATTGGAAATCAGAAAGTGGATATCGGATATCGGATAAACGTGACCCCTCTTATATTTGAGTGTTAGTGTTGATATTGACCCCTTTTTGTTCTAAATAGGGGGTATTCTCTAAAAAATATATATATATTATGATATCCACTTTATAGGAGTATCAAATCCAAAACCCCTATATAAATAAAGGGAAAAAGTGGGTTTCGGATATCGGCAAACCTATCCGCCGCCCACTTTTTTTTCCCGAAACCCACTTTTCTGTACGCCCACATTGGTAATTTGGATATCGGCTGATTCCCAATTATATTTTCCGCCGCCCAAATCCGCCGCCCACTTTTAGTATTTTTTCTTGAAATGATTACATATCTACTTTATGATTTTAATGGTTTAGATACTTTTGTTGATAAGGTTGGAAATGGGTTTTAATGGTTTCGTTATCCACATTAAGGTTGTGAGGGTTGTAAGGGTTTGAAATAATTTCAATAGCTGTCAATCGTCCACCATTGTCCAAACATTGAAAAAGGGTTTTATTTGTTGATAAGGTTCGGATAGTTGAAAAGGTTGTCACTGTTGATAAGGTTGGAAAGGTTGAATAATGGCTCTGGAATGCTTCTGTAATGGTATGTTTTAAAGGGGTTAGATGATTGGTTTGAGTTGGGTTGTTGTCGTTATATAGGTGGATGAGTGCTTGGTGAAAATGCTATCACCATCTAAACATACACCTTTAAAAATAAACTCCTGCAGTACAACGACACATATATTTAATCAAACATACCTCTTCTATTGGAAATATCAATAGAAATAAAGGGTATATAGTAGCCCCTATTTTATCTCAAAAAATTAAAATGCTGCATCTAGGAGACTGCAATCATATAAAGCCGTTTTTACTTAACTTTGTCAAACATTCAAATCCCATCTATAAATAATAGAAACTAAGATAAAGGTAAAACAATATGACAAGACGACAACTTATAGCAATTGTAAATCAAAACTGCAAATTCACAAACAAAGAAGGAGTGGAGTATATTTTGAAACTACTTGAAAAAACTATAGTCGATGCGCTGATTCAAGGACACACCATAAAACTAAACGGCTTTTTGAAGTTGGGAGTAAAACAAACCTCTTCAAGAAAAGGTAAATTCAAAGGAAAAAAGTGGAAGTCAAAATCTAAATTAGTAGCTTACGCAAAAGTTTCCCCAGTTGTTAGTACCAAGATACAAGAGCATAAAGAGACTGATTGGCTTGATACATTCTTATCGTATCCAGAAGAAATTCAGCATGAGTTTTATGCAGAAGTAAAAAGACAAATTGATGCTCAAAAGGAGTAAATTATATGATAATTTTCAGTTATCAATTTTAATCAATTTTTGTTTATAATACTAAAAATATAAATTATGTAAGGTTAATTGAATGGGAAGAAGTTTAAGTAGTAATGAAAATGAGTTTAACGATTATATAAAACAATTTGAAAATTATACTGCATTTAACTTTATGGACTTTGACTATGATAATGAAGTAAAAGAGCTATTTAGTTTGTATCTCAACATCAAGAAGAATAAACAAAAAAATGATCTCCAACTGAAAAAGGAACTGAGAGTATATTTACTATCATATAGAACTAATGAATTCAAAATCACAAAACATTTTACTGCTACAAAATATATAAAAGAATATCCTGAAAATCACTCAAGACATTTTAATGAAGTTCAGGATGGCTATGCTATTCAAAATATATTGAAAATATCAAATCATACTTTAGCTATAAGTTTGTATCACCCTTTATATTATGAGTTAGAGCCTAATCAATATCTTTCCCCTGAAAAAAAAGAACAATTGGTAGAGCCTATAATTGAAGATAATACCCAAGAAGTCCTGAGAAAAAAAATAAAGGAATGGCATCTATATAGTATCGCCTTAGATAAAGCAAGAGTTTTTATTAAAGCAAGATACCCTAGTTGGAGTAAATTAGACAAGGGACAAAAGAAAATTGCAAAAGCAAAACTTTTTCAACTTATTAAAGAGCTTAAAGAATTTGGAATAGATGAATATAGCATTATGGCTATTGAAGATATTCTAAACAGTGGTACAGCATTAAACCAACTAAATGAGTTAGAAGCTAAAAAACTATTAAGTTTAAAGCTTCCTCATATTACTTCACTTCAAAAAGCACAACAAGTCACCCAATATCTTATAAAATCAAAGATATAAACCTTTAATCATCAATAAATTATAGTAAATTACTATGAATTCATATAGACCATTTCTTTTATATAGATTAATAATGGGTGTTTTAATAAATACCACAATTAGCAATACTACCTACACTAGAACCTTGAAACAGGACTTTCAAGCATAATAGGTATACATTTACATAAGAACATACCCTTTTTAAATATCAGATAAGTAACTATCCCCTTAAATAGGCTTCTAATAGAGTTTAATACCTACTTATTAACCTTAATTGCTTCATTTTAGCCTCCAAATAATGGGTTTTTAACCTATTTTATAAACTAACACTATGACTTAACAAAATTAGTTTAGGGGGTTTAGCCTCTGGTTTATCAAAGGAGATAAAATGGCAGTATTTACTAACACGGGAACACAAGATATTGAGCTTACAAAAGCAGAAAATGGATTAGATGTAATGGAAACTGAAAATTCGGAGCAATCAGAATTACACGAAAAAGATATTGTAGCGGCAGCAATGCTTAAAAAGTTTGGACTGAAATTTGCAGATATTAGTGATAAGCATAGATATTTCAAGGCGTATAATACGCAGCTTACAAATAATGGATTTAATTATCCTGGTGGAAAATATGAACTAGCATCAATTGTTAAACAGTTGATTCCCTCTGACATCAATAACTTTTATGATGTTTGTGCTGGAGCTGGGACAATGGGAATCAATATTTCCGCTAAAAAGATTATTCATAACGAATATGATGAATATCTTTTTGATTTAGTAAAAAAATTATCAACTGGTACAGCTGAATACAACTATGAAAAGCTGCTAGAAACTGAAAAAAAGTATGAGCTTGATGGATTGATTACAAAAAAAGATATGATGATTACTATTTTAAAGAAATTTCAGTGGTCTAGTGAGCCTAAACATTTGAACTTAACGGATTATCAAAATTTTTCAAAGACCTTTTGCATGAAATGCTTTAATAGGTTTAAGAAAAGATTTGAATCACTTAGAGAGGATTTTAATAACAGTAAAAATAAGCCTTGGTATATGTATTTGCTTATGCTTGTATTTTCCTTTGACCATACAGCTAGATATGACACTAAGGGGAATTTCAATAATACTTTTAATGACAGAAAATTTAGTAAGAGTTTAAGAGCAAAACTATTACTATTTTCTAAAAAACTTATTGAAAATAAGGACAGATACTCTTTTCGTAGTCAAAGCTATGTTGATTTACTTAAAAATATAGTATTTGCTGAAAATGATTTTTTCTATTTTGATCCACCATATTATATTACTAGCAATGAATACACAAGACGCTATTGGGGAAAAGAAATTGAGATTGATTTTTTACAACACCTAAAAGTATTAAATGATGAAAAGGTAAAATTTGGACTCTCTAATGTAATTTTCCATAAAGGAAAAGTTAATACTATGTTGATTGATTTTATCAATGATAACAAATTATATGTTCATTACTTACCTAAGTCATATGATGGAACAGCAAAGACAAAAAGTAAAAAACCAACAGTAGAGGTCTTTGTAACAAATTATCCAACTCATGCTTGTCCAAAGTTTCTTAAAGTGCCAATGGAATATGATAAATCCAAATGCTCAACAGCTTTAATCCAAGAACTTAAATACAGTAGTGATTTTATCCAAGGTAGATTAGTTGATTTTAAAGATGAAGAACTATTTGGAACTACAAATTTTCAAGCGGCAGAAACAGCTAAAGTTAAGGCTTATGAGCATAAAGAAATTGCTAAAAAATCAACTCTTGAAGAAATTACACACAGAAAACAAGCCGCTTATAGCTACAAGGTCACAAAAGCAAAAAATAAAGGTGTTAAGGGAGCTTATGGAGAGGCATTAAAAAGAATGGGTGTTAGTAAGAATACCGCTCAACTCCATCTACAGCTTATCAATGATAAAAGGGTTATGGCACTAAAAGATTCAGAGCTTCTTAAAATTCCAAACCTAACGTACACTAAGCTTCTTAACATGACGAAACTAAACGATGACGATTTTAAAAGTGTTGTAAATAAGGATACAACTATCTTACCCCGGATTGCTAAGGAAAAAGCATTTCAAACTAAAGATAACAAAGATAAGGCTAATGAAGTTGTTGAAAATGAAACAATGGTTGTTGAAACTAAAATTATTGATAGCTCTGAATCTGTTGAAAGAGAAGTTATCTCCAAGGTTGACTGTTTTGTTAAACCTGCTTATAACACATTATCTGATGAGCGCAATAAAGAAATTGAGAGCTTAGATATTGATGAGGCTAGAAAACAACTTACTATGTTAGAAAGTGCTGGATGGTTAATTTTGAATAATACAACTCATGCACAAAATAATATTTTTCCTTTTAACAGGGTTTCTTAAAAACTACATGCTTTAAAATGTGTGTAGTTTTTGATTAAAACCTCAAAAACAAGCACATAAGAACTGAATGAAGCCTTCAGTAATTGAAAACTATGAAGCTAAACTGCTTTAAGAAAAAATAAATACGAGGAAATTATATGACTACAAAAGGAAATTGGGATAGTTTGTTATTTGAGTTCAGACCGGGAAAAGAAGCGGATAAATCCCCATATTATGTAAAAGCACATTATTATAGGAATGCAAAAGAGTTTTTATCATGGGAGGAGGATTATAGGTTTTCAAAACAAAGCCTCTATCAAATAAAAGCTATTGTACGATATATGGAACGATATTATCCCGAGTGTTGTATTTAAAAACACTCACATACCTACCGCCAGGAGCCTTCAAAGAGTGAAAACGATGTTGTACTTGTTTAAGATAGTTTAAACGGTTCTAGGTGGGTTGGTGTGGGTTGTGATGGGTTAGAGATGGTGTTAATATTTTTGAGGAGTTTGTTAATCCTACTAAACTATCTGGTGAGCATTATCAAGAGATTATAGAGTAGGCTTCTTAAGAGCAGTACACATTTATTTGTGTGTTTGGGTGATGCAGTTATTTTATCTTACAAGTTTCCTTATAATTGTTCCAGTTAGTAATGCTAACATTAAAATACCTATTATATGTTCTGAATACAGAATTGATTCTAGTATAACATCATTACATTCAAAATCTGAATACGAACCAAATAATGCGAGAATTGATGTTATTATTATATCTGTATCGTTACTATCAAAAGTTATATTTTTAAACTTTATAGTAACCGAATATATATTAAGATAAATAGTATAAATAATAGAATAGGCTACAATTATATAAAAGAAAGATGATATTATATTACCTAATTTTACTCCCCAACCTAA
>NZ_JAEMVA010000054.1 GCF_029215955.1 Sulfurimonas sp. SAG-AH-194-I05 | reverse complement strand
TTTTCAATATATATGATTAAAGAATTTAATGTATTTTTTAATCATAATTAAAAGAAATAGCCCCTAAGAAAAAGGGTGTCAGGCACTCTTTTATTAAAGAATTGGGAGATTTATAATGGAACATGTTTTAATAATTATTGCTGCAGTAGCAGTTATATCTACATTTTCATATACTGTATTAATCGCGAAATAAAAAAGGCGAAAAAGGGTATCAGGCACTTTTTTACTTTTTCTTAATTTTTCCTTTATCAATAGAAGTGGCATTATGTTAATCTTAATAGTAGGGAATCTAATCTTTTTATATAATTTTCTATTAATCTATATTTTTGTATAATATCCCATAATCAGCATTATAGAGGATTTAAAATGACGTTAGTAGATGAAAAAGAGATATTAGAAGTAGAAAAATTAAAAGCAGATTTAAAAAAAGTTATACAAGATTTAGATAACGATAACCTAAAAGTAAAATATGAAGCAAATAGATTGGCATTTTATGGGGTTGCGGTAGGCTTAGGTGGAACATTTGCTATTGCTAAAACTATTAGTTTGATGGGCTGGTAGAAGAGAAAAGAAAAAGGGTGTCAGGCACTCTTTTATCGTTCTTCTATGGTTAAATGCTTATAACTCATCTTTACTTCTCCTATATTCTGTGGTTAGAATTTGAAGTAGGATTTTAGCATTTAACCTCTTCAAATCTAAATTTACAACTTTTATTTTCAAATTCTCAAAAATTGCACTTCAGATTTAAATTTTGGTATTTCCACATTAATCATATCTCACTTACCTTCTTTTAATCATGCTTTTTGTATAATTACAGCTATGAGGGATTTATTTAAAGAATTAGGTAAATTACTTTATGATATTGTTAAAATTTTATTGGCAGTTTCTTTCGTAACACCGTATATACAGAGCAAACCTACACCAATTATAATAATACAATTCATTGTTATTCTTGTTGTACTCGGTTCTATTTTAATATTTTTAGGAGGTGAGAAATGGAAGAAACAATAAAAACACTTATGTATACTATTGTACCATTAGCAATAGTGATACCTACTGTTGCTTATTTTTTTCATAATAAATTGCAATTAAAATAATTTTCCCATAAAAAGCAACAACTCCCAAAGAGTCTAAGCTACTCATCCTCAACACTTTCGTTGAGGATGTAAAAAAGGTGTCAGGCACTCTTTTACAGGTATTTTTGTTGTTTGGTTTTTTGGTAAATTAACTAATAAAATCCACATGCATACACCAAGATAAAATATAACTCTTCTTCCTCCTCGTTGGGACTGTAACTAATTCTGTGTCAATAAGATAAAATATTGAATACAGAAGGAAGAACAGATGAAGATAGAAATAGATGTAGCAGAGTTTGCAGCACAACTAAAAGAAGGTAAAGGTATCGGCGGTAAAGATGGTGCTTTACAAGCTGAACTTGAAACTCCAAGGGACCGTAATGGTAGCTTTGAGCCAGACTTGTCAAGAAAAATGGAACACATATGAGTGATGATGCATATAACGGAGTATCCGGACACCCATGTCGTTTCAGTTCGGACAGTTTAAGAAGAGATATTTTCTGTAACAGCATTTTAGCATAAAGTGTCCGAATGCTTTTTTAATACTCATCACTTTTGATGCTAGATTTGATTTTTCTCATGGATGGACCACTCAGTTCAACTCTATGAGATGAGTGAACAATCCTATCTAAAATAGCATCTGCTATCGTATTATTATTGAGATAGTTATACCACTCACTTACAGGCAACTGTGAAGTAATGATTGTAGAGTTTAACTCTGTTCTATCCTCAATTATCTCAAAGAGATTTGTAGCATCATCAGCGAGCATTGGTGCTACTCCGAAGTCATCGAGTATGAGAACTTTAAACCTTGAGTACTTTTTGAGAAGATTTGTATATGTTCCATCAAGTCTTGCAATCTTAATCTCTTCTAATAATGATGGCGTTCTTATATAGTAAACTCTATAGCCATCAAAGATTGCTTTATTGGCAAGTGCCTGTGCAAGATAACTTTTACCAGTACCTGTTTTACCTGTAATAATGATGTTCTGCTTTGCATGGATGAAGTTTAAAGCAGCTAAAGAGTGTATCTGTGTCTTATTGATTTTTCTAGCTGGAGTATAGTCTATTGCATCAAGTGCAGCTTGCTTGTCCTTTATCTTTGAAAGTCGATGATTCATAACTATGCGTTTATTACGAAGAAAAATATCTTGTGCGTCGAGTAGCTGATAAAGTCTATCCTCAAAGCTAAGTGTGTCGTAGTATACATCTTCCATCTGATGCAGATAGGATTCTTTAAATCCCTTATAGCCTAAGTCTGTTAGTTTGTTTATGATTGTTGTATGGTCCATTATAGTTTTCCTTATTTGTATTCATCCGCACCGCGGATGTTAGTGTGGTTGTCAAAGAGTGATTGCTTTTCATTTACTGTATTGTTAGCACTTATAGCAAGGTAGAGTTTTTTATCAAGAATGGATTTAATTGACTTTGTTTTTATGGTTTTCATCCCTACAGCATACATAAGAGCTAACTCTAGTTCTGTTTTTCCATATCTTTTGGCAAGAGAAAGTACTGCTGATATTTTCCTATAGGCATTAGGTTTATGTTCTACTTCCTCGAAGGCATCCTCTACAAACACACTACTATACTCCCCAATGTTTTTGGCCCATGAACGAAGTCTCTCTGGATTCATCTTCTCATTGACATATTGATGATTACTTGGCATATGCTCATGAAGTGTTGAACTCTCACCAACTCTTCTTAATCTTGGGTGGGTGGCGATTAGCTTATGTTTGTGGTAAATATAGATGCTTTGTGTTGAATATCTTAACTCTACCTCTTCTTTGATGTATTGAAATGGTACTGAGTAGTTACACTTTTCTAATGTTATGTGATAGTCCTGATTTACCCTTGCAATTTTAAACTGCTTATACACATAGTTATTTTGAGGAAGTGGATTGAGGTATGGTGCATCGAGTTCATTAAACAGCTCTGTACGACTCTGTTGTAAGTGCTTGATAACTTTATTGTTATATCCATCAAGAAGCTCAGCAATAGCCTCATTGAGTTCATCTACACTAAAAAACTTATGATGACGAAACTTTGCAAGAATAAATCTCTGGATTGCTTGAACACCTTGTTCAGCTAAAGCCTTGTCTTTTGGTTTTTTTGGTCTTGCCGGATCTACTACAACTCCGTAGTGACGGTTTAGGTCTGCATAGCTTTCATTTACAACTATTCCATTTTTGTTATTAGAGATAATTGCACTTTTTAGATTGTCAGGAACTACCACTCTTGGCACTCCTCCGAAGAAGTTATAGCACATTACATGAGAATAGATAAAGTCTTCTTACTTTTGAGAGTGTGTGGCATGGACAAAGCTATAACCACTAGCACCTAACACTGCAACAAATATCTGTGCTATATCTATTTCACCAGTTCTTTGGTTGTGAATTGGCATAGTTAAACCACTGTAGTCTACAAAGAGCTTCTCTCCTGCTAGATGTGTTTGACGCATTGATGGATTGAGTTTTTTCTTGAATTTTCTGTAGTAAACTCTAAACTGAGTGTATCCGTAGCCATCAGGGTTATCTACTCTGTACTCTTCCCATAGAAGATAAAGAGTTACCTTCGTCTTTTTTCGTCGTTTAAGTTCTTGGTGGATGTAGTTCATATCAGGCATAGCCTTAGTTGAGACTACTACACTTTCCACATCTGGAAAGAATTGAAGACGAAGCGCATCATCATCTAGGGCTTCTATCTGATGGAGTGATAAATCTAACTCTTTAAACCGTTTCACATAATCTGCAACTGTACTTTTAGCTACTCCAGTAGCACCTTGAATCTTTCTGATTGATAACCCCATATCACTATGGAGTTTAACAATATCACGAACTGATTTCATTGATATAATCCTCATCTCTAACACCTCTGTAAATAAATTTACAATCAGTGTATTTGAATTTAGAAAATACCTCTTACTTAAACGAATATAAGTTAACGGTTTTTAGACCAAAGTGTCCGAATCATTTCCGTCATCACTGTCCGAATGAAACTGTCATCGGTGTCCGGATAGAAGTGTCATAGGTGTCCGATTTGCTCCGTTTTTTTGCATGATGAACTAGAAAGTCAAATGCTTTCTCTTTTTGCTCTTGGTAATACCTAACTTGAAGAGTGGAAGAAAAGACCTCTTGAATCAATCTTTCCATTTCGTAATAGCTTAAAATATGTAGCTTCTAAAAATCAAAAATAATTTGCTGGTGAACTTAAAAAAGTCTACCAAGCTTTTACCAAAGAAGAAGCTGAAAGTGAACTTGTTCTGTACATATTTATTTTTTTTATTGTATAATTCTTTTATGGCATATAAAGATTATTTATTAAAAGAGATTGATAATTTAAGAGATAGAAGAAATCAAGCATTTAATATATTTTTTGCTTTAATAAGTGGTGCAGTTGCTATGATAGTATATGTACTTACTGGTGATAAACCGATATTCTCATTATTAATAGCTCTTATAGGATTTATTATAGCAATTTTCGCTTATAGTAAAGTACACAAAATGAATGTAGAGATTGATGATTTACTCGAAAAATTAAAGGATACCGAATGATTGAAATGATAGCGTTTATTGCTGGTATAGCTATGTTATTATTTATTGGATACGCAGTTTTTGACATTTCTGACGTTAGGAATTCAGCCAAATAACAAATGGAAAAAGGGTAAAAAGAAAAAAGGGTGTCAGGCACTCTTTTATTTCAAGAGTATGTGGATTATGTTAATCTAATGGTATTTATCTTTTTTATTATATAATTGTTTTCATGAAAGATGTATTTTTAGAAACTGGAAAAAGTTTATTAGTTTTTGGAAATTTAGGCACTATACTTTTGTTTTAAAAAAGTTTTTTATTAGTGGTAGCAATTTAGATTTGCTTTGGGCTATTTCTTTTTTTATTGGTACATATATCATCGGTAATAGCTTATATATATTAGCAATTTATTAGATAAGGAATTTATAGATGGAAACTAGTTATTATCTTTTATTACTCAAAAGTTATTGTATCTCATTTTCATACTAATATGCACAAATAGAATATTGGCATATTCAAATACAAAAAGTAAAATAGGGGTCAGACCTCATTAAAAAAGGTGTCAGGCACTCTTTTATGCAATAGAAGTCATCTTATATTAATCCAAATGATATTTATCTTTTTGTTGTATAATCTTTATATATAAAATATGAGGATTATCTTATGACCTTGGTTGATGAAAAAGAAATATTAGAAGTTGAAAAATTAAAAGCAGATATATCAAAAATGCCATTAGAAATTGAAAAAATGGTCACAAACATGAGACACAGTAGTCAAAGAAATGTTCTTTTAGCTGTAGCTGTAACTACAGCAATTATAGGTGCATATTTTAAATTTCTAGCAGCCTAAAAAAAGGTGTCATCCTCAACACCTACGTTGAATACGAAATAATAGGGGTCAGACCTTAATCTAAGCACAAAGACAATATCTAAAATAGTTTAAATTTAGTGATTTATTATAATGTTTTTTATTTTAATAAGTGGTACAGTTGCTATGATAGTATATGTACTTACTGGTGATAAACCAATATGCTTTAGAGATTAAAATATAAAATTATATATCAGCTAGTATTTCACTTTTTACTTGTATAATGCTCTTAAGATAAATGAAAGGACAAATAGATGCAAGATTATTCAAAAATGAATCCTAATGATTTTTCTCAAAAAGACTTAATGCTTCATCTCCTCCAAGTTGCGCAGCATACAGTAACCAGAGAAGAACTCAAAGAAGACATATCTGACTTAAAACATGATATATCAAAAGTAGAAGCTAGATTTGATAAAGTAGATGCAAGATTTGATAAAGTAGAAGAAAAGTTTGATAAGATAGAAGATAAAATATCAAAAGTAGATAGTAAATTTGACAAAATTCAATGGCTTATAATAGTAACTATGTTTACTGTTCTCTTCAAAGACTATCTTTTTTCTTTTATACAAGTTGTTCCAAACCCATAATAGCCTCATATATACAAAGGTGGGTTTGCACAGTTATTACATTCCCTTACATACTTTCGTTTAAAAGAGCATCAACATAAGAGATAGCTCCAAGTGCTGCTACTGCACCATCTCCTGCTGCACTTACAACTTGTTTTGGTGCGGCTATACGCATGTCTCCTGTTGCAAAAAGTCCTGCTACTGAGGTGTTCATACTAATGTCCACTATCACTTGACCTTGGTCATTCATGTCACAAAGGAAAGTTTTATTTTCTTGAAGAAGTGTTTCATTATTTACGTCATTTCCAACAAATGTAAATACACCTGGAACAACGATATCACGAATTTCACCCTCTTTATTTTTTACTTTTAAGCCTGTAACACCGAATGTATCTCCGTAGACTTCATCAGGGGTAGAGTTGAGAACAAGTTCTATATTTGGAGTGTTTTGTACTCTTTTTATAGTGTTTGGAGCTGAACGAAAAGTATCACGACGATGCACAATGTAAACTTTTGAACATAGCTTTGCGAGATAGAGAGCTTCTTCTAAAGCGGTATCACCACCACCAATAACTACAACTTCTTTCTTTTTGTAAAAGAAACCATCACATGTAGCACATGTACTTACTCCTTTTCCAAAGAGTTCATCTTCACCATTAAAACCAGCACGTCTTGGAGATGACCCTGTTCCTATGATTACACTGTATGCATCTGTAGTCGTTCCATCTTCTTTGTGTATAGTAAAAATGTTGCCAGTTTTGGTAACCCGAGTCACCGTAACCATTTCATGTTTAAGGCCAAATCTTTGGCATTGTTCTGGCCATGGAGTCATAAGATCCATCCCTGTGATTTCGCCAGTTACACCAGGGTAGTTTTCAATCTCTGATGAATTCATTATCTGACCACCAGGCATACCTTTTTCAAACATAGTTACATTGTCTAGTCCACCACGTGTAGTATAGAGTCCAGCAGTAAGTCCAGCTGGACCTCCACCTATTATTGCACAGTCTAAAATTTCTGACATATTTATTTTCCTCTTACATTTATTTATAAAGTTTTAATTTGTTGTGATAATGCATTTAAATTATCGAGTTTACGTATCATACTATCTTGTTTATAAAGAGCATCTTTTGATCTCTTTATAAAGAAAATAGAAGGTGATTCATAGATATTAAACCTTTGGATGAAGCGTAAAGAATTTTGCGTTCCGCTTCGTAAAAAAGTTGTTGTTTTTGTATTTTTTCTTACTTTATTGTAGTAGTCTATTGCTAATATTGGAAGGTTTAGGTTAAGTTTTGCTAGTTTTTGCATTGTTCCTTGTTCTCTTGATGAATAAAAGACAACGATATATTTTTCTGCATGTGGAGTGAAAATATCACTTTTTTCATAAAAAGACCATTTTTTAAAGTCAATGAACTGATACTCTGAAAATTTATAGTTAAAATATGCGAAGGCAGCAGCAATCATTGCAGCACCAAAAAAAGAAGCGAGAAGAGTAGAGAGAGAAAAGAGGCTTTTACCTCTTTTTCTCGGTGTTATGGTTTTGTTCGAAATTACGCTAAAAGCCCGTTGATTTTGTCAGCTAAAGCTTGTTTAGACTGCGCTCCAACAACTTGGTCTACCATTTCGCCATCTTTAAAGAACATGATAGTTGGAATAGAACGAATTCCAAATTTAACAGCAATCTCTTGCTCGTCATCAGTGTTTACTTTACAAATTTTAGCTTTACCTTCAAAGTCCTCAGCTAATTCTTCGATAATTGGAGCGATCATACGACAAGGTCCACACCATGGAGCCCAAAAGTCTACTAAAGAAACGCCCTCAGATAATGTTGCTTCGAAATCACTTGATGTTAATTCTAAATATTTTCCCATTTTATTTCCTTCAAAAGTTTTTATGTATGGAGCATTATACTTATTTTATTTTAAAAGGGACTTTATTTGTTGCAATACTCTTCTACTTAAGAGAGTACTTTGTAAAGAATTGTTTCTTCTGTTTTGCCTTTTACCCGAACAATATCGAGCTTTTCTATGTGGTAGTTCCCTTTGAGTAGATTTTTTGTCTGCGCAGTTATAATGAGAGGTACATTATATTTTTTAGTTAATGACTCTACTCTTGAAGCGAGGTTAACTGTATCACCAATGAGTGTGTAGTCACTTCTACCAGCACTTCCCATTTCACCAACAATAGCTTCTCCACTATTTATGCCGATACCGATTTGTAGTTCGACATTATAGATTCGCTTGAGCGTTTTGTTGAGTGCTGTAAGTGCTTTGAGTTGCTTCAGTGCTGACTGCACTGCTAAGTCTGCATGGTTTGTTTGTTCCAATGGTGCATTCCAGTACGCCATAATAGCATCACCTATAAACTTGTCTACAGTTCCTCTATGCTCTGTAATAATAGTAACCATAGGGGACATATACGTGTTGAGTATTTTAATTAATTTTTCAGGGTCTTGGAGCTCTTCACTTAGCTTAGTAAAGGAGCGTATATCACTAAAAAAAACTGTAACTTCTTTTTTAGAAATACTTAAAACATCTGAATCACTTTTTAAAATTTCTTCGGCAACATTTTTTGATACCTTTGTGCTAAGTTTATTATAAATTTTTGTTTTTTGTTTGTTTTCATAGTAGTAAGACAAAAGTGCAAATATACCAGTTGTTGCAAACAATGCAAAAAGAGGAACCGTAAAGTTAATAATGATATGCTTAGAAAAAATGAGATAATACTGTGAATACACTAAAAGAGATAAAGAGCTAAAAAATATAAATATACTCCAACTTGCAGGAAGTATGTACAGTACAACTCCAACCATAATAGTAGAAAAAAATATCATAAACATGCCGTAGGTATTTGCCTCATGTGGAGTATAGTAAAAATCAGAATTTAAAAGGTTGTCTATTGTAGTGGCATGGACTTCTACCCCAGGCATTGCTGCATCATAAAGTGTTGTAACTAAGTCATTTAAGCCTATATCGCTTGCCCCGATAAGAATAAATTTTCCTTGCACATCTTCTTCTTGATAGTGCGAAGTGAGAATATCATAAAATGAAATATATTTATATGAAAATCCTTTCCCTCTAAAGTTTAGTTTTATTTGTGCATGAGGATCAGTTGGAAGAACTAAATCATCAAGATATAAACCTGTAATTCCAGTCTCAGAATTAATGACCTCTATAGTCTCTTTTGAAGAAGCTATACGAAGCATTTCAAGGGCTAGTGATGGATAGAGTTTTTCTTCATATTTTATGAGTAAAGGTGCAGAATCAACAATACCACTTGTAATATTTGTTAAATTGAAATAACCGCTCGAATAGGCTGCATTTTTAAGTACTTTAATATTGTCAACAACTCCATAGGCTTCATTGATTGTATCAATAGGAGTAGGACCCTTAATATTTATGTTTGCTAAATGCTTAGGATGCGTTTGCATGTTTTTATTTGCCATATCAAAAAAATATCCCAGTATAACAGGTGTTTGAGAAAGTGTATTGGCTAGGAGTATGTCATTATTTACAAAGGATCCTTGTATGTTTAAGCTTTTAGCCATAGCATGTGGACTGAGTCGGTCTGGATTTGAAAAAACCATATCAAAGCCTATAATTCCAGCTCCAGAATTCTTTAAATTGATAAGTACTTGAGAAATGATGTCACGAGAAAATGGCCATTGTCCGAGTTTATCTATAGATACTGCATCGACATCTACAATGACAACATGTGGAGATGCTTCTTTAGGATCTTGTATTTGTAAGAAAAGAGCATTCATTTTGTCATCAGTTGTTTTAAAGAGTGAAGGGAAGTTAAGATAAGAAAATTCTAAACTTATAAAAGTAACAAAAATAATAAGAAAGAAAAGGATAACT
>NZ_JAEMVA010000053.1 GCF_029215955.1 Sulfurimonas sp. SAG-AH-194-I05 | reverse complement strand
GGCAAAAGTTATAAACCTCATAACAATATTTGTTGTAACCACTATTGTTTTTCCATTGTTATACATATGGTTTTTTATATTTCTTATTAAATTTATATTTAATATAAAATTAAATTATGATATACTTTCATTAACAAATAACAAAAGGATATAAAATATGAAAATAGCGTTATCAATTGTACTGGCATTTTTCATCTTAGGATGTGAAAGTAAAACGAATGAGGAAACTACAAAAACTGCACCAGTGGCAGAGGTAAAAGTTGCAAAAGTTGAAGAGAAAAATGCTCTTCAAAAAGCTGCAGATAAAGTAACAGAAGTTTCACATGCTGTTGCAAATAGTGAAGCAGTTCAAACATCTATGGATAAAGTTGCTGAAGTAACACAAGCTGTTAAAGAAAATGAAACAGTTAAAGCTACTGTTGCATCAGTAAAAGAAACAGTTACAGAAGTAAAAGAAAAAATAGATACATACCAAGAAGGTAAAGCATTATACGCTTCATGTGTAGGTTGTCATGGATCAAAGGGTGAAAAGAAAGCTCTTGGAAAATCTGCTGTAATTGAAGGATGGTCATCACAAGAAGTTGTAACTGCATTACATGGTTATAAAGATGGTTCTTATGGTGGTGCTATGAAAGCTTTAATGAAAGGTCAAGTTACTAAGTTAAGTGAAGCAGATATAAAAGCACTTGCTGATTATATTTCGACTTTATAATTCTTTATGTAAAAGCTTTACGCTTTTACATGTGGACTAGCTTTTTGGTAGTCCAAATTTCTGTGTAACCAACTCTCCATCTTCATTAAAAAATAAATAATACAACATATCTTTTTTAATAGGTAATCCTGCAAGAAAACGTAAGGCTAAATTTGCTTGAAGTGAAGCTATATGCATAACAATAGGTGCTGCAATTCCAGCAGGTGTTTTTGTGATTATTTTAAAAGCATCATTAAATGAGGACGCATCTATAAAACAAACTTGACCATGAAAGGATTCAACACTTCCATATACCCAAGGAAGATTGACTTCTTTTGCATAGGTATTTATGTCACCGCGTGTTGGAAGATTATCTGTTGCATCAATGATTAAATCGACTTCAACATTTTTTTTTGTCCATGCATCAAAGTTACATTCATGTGCAATGGCTTTCACAAAAGGGCAGCGTTGCTCGATGATTTGAGCATTTATAAGGGCCTTGTTTTTCCCCTCATCTCCAGCTTTAAAAGCGATTTGTCTATGAATGTTATGATGACTTACTTCATCAAAGTCTATCATGTGGATTTCGCCGATTCCACTTGCTCCTAGTGCAAATGCTAAAGAGGAACCAAGTCCACCTGAACCAACGATAGCGATTCTTTTTGTTTGTAATGCTCTTTGTGTGTCTTCGCCCCAAAGTTGTACTTGGCGATGGAAGTATTTCATCATAGGTATGCGTCCTTTATTTTATTGTCGTTTATTTATAGCTTCTTTAAAGCCCCATAGTCTTCTTGCTTGGACAACTTCAGTATGGCTCATATCTACTATCATGAGTTCTTCACGATTTCCTAAGTGTTCAAGTATTTCACCATTTGGAGAAGCTAAAAAAGAATCTCCATAAAATTCCCACATGCCATCTTTATCTTTATATGTACCAATTCTATTTGCCCGCAAAATATAGCAGTTATTTGTAAATGCACGCGAAGTTATAAGGTTTTTCCATCGCTCAAATGATTCAAATGTGGAAACACCTGGAAGTAAAATGCAGTCTATATTTTTACCATTAAGTTTATTGAAAAGTTCATCAAAATGGAGTTCAAACCCATTCATCATCGCGAATTTGAATCCTTGTACATAGAATATACAAGGCGACTCTATTGGCTTAATGGGATTTGAAAAAAACTTTTCTTCATTCCAATGGGTGTAGTTTATGAGAATTTGTTGTTCATAGTAGGAGGTGGAAGAGGGTGAAAATTTTACTATATTTTTATAAACTTTTTCTTTCTTTAGTGTAATTAAGGGAGCAACAATGGTTATGTTGTATGTAGTTGATAGCTCTTTTAATATACGTGACTGATGCTTTGCTTGTTCTTGTATCATACTTGTAGACATTGTCTGGAGCTCTTTAAAAAAAGGATTGAGAATGTATTCACCTAGTACTAAAACTTGAACACTTTGTTTTTTTGCTATGCGGACATAGTTATAGAGCTTCGTAGAACTCATACCTTGTGCATTGAGTTGAAGAACTGCAACACGCATTTATGATGCTTTTATCTCTGTTATTTTGAGTTGTGCATCTTCGAGAATTTTTTGTGCATCGCCAAGTTCTTTCATACCTTTTTCATATGCTTTTACACTTTCTTGGAGCGTGATTTCAGGATTCATTAACGTTTCGAGTGTTTTTTTTGCACCTTCTAACTTTGTTTCAAATTTTCCAGTTTCTTTAGCCATTTAATACTTCCTTTACATAGTCTTCAAATTTATCAAGTTCTACAAGAAATGCATCATGCCCGTAGCTACTGTCAATATTTTTATAATAATGTGTTTTATTTTTAATCTTAGTTAAAATCGTACTAAGTTCTTGCATCTCAGTATCTTTAAATAGAATATCATCTTTAAAGCTAATAAGGTGAAGTTCACACTGAATTTTACGTAGAGCCTCTTGAAGTGTGTCAAAACCACGTGATAAATCAAAGATATTGATAGCTTTTGTAATATAAAGATACGCAAGAGGGTCAAACCATTTTGTAAAGTTATAACCGTTATATTCAAGATACGATTCCACTTGAAATTTTCCAAAAAGTTCATAAAGCCCATCAGTTAGTTTATACTCACGACCAAATTTCTTTTGCATAGACGCATGTGAGAGAAAACTTATGTGCCCAGCCATGCGACCAACAGCCATACCAGAGAGACCATTCTCAGTGATGATTTCAGGGTCATAATACCCTTGTTTAAAATCTGGGTCTTTGAGTATAGACTCTTGTGCAACTTTATTAAAAGCTATTGCCCATGGTTGTGTGGCATACGTTGCGGCTAAAGAGATGATTTTTTCTGAAAAGTTTGGATAGTCTATTGAAAATTGTAGGGCTTGCATTCCACCCATAGAACCACCAACTATTGCATAAACTCTATGAATATCTAATCGGTCATAAAGAATTCTTTGTGCCTTTACCATGTCTTTAATGGTGACAACAGGAAATTTATAACGGTAATATTCATGGTGAGGATACTGTAAGCTCATTGGTCCAGTTGAACCAAAACATGAGCCTATTACGTTAGAGCAAATTACAAAGTATTTGTCAGTGTCTATAGCTTTACCCGAGCCAATAAACCCATTCCACCATCCAGCTTTTGTTTCACCTTCATATATACCAGCCGCATGATGAGACCCAGTAAGAGCATGGCAAACAATGATAACATTACTTTTATCATCATTAAGTACCCCATACGTTTCATAAGTAATATCGTAAGGTTCTAGTATACGACCACTTTCTAAGTAAAGTGGATTCGTAAAATGTTCTGTATGCGTTTGTAAGTTTAGGCTCAAGTTTTACTCTTTAAAAAATATTATCTAATTTTATCTAAAGTGGCTTAATGCTACTTTTATACCTCTGAGGCTTGGTCTCTTTTTTTGTTGAGAGAAGCATCATCATAAATAACCGAGGTTCCTGCAAATAAATCATGCAAGCCTCTTTTGTCTTCTCTAAAAGCTACCATAATAAAACCAATAAGTAAGGTGAAAGTAGAAACTATATAGCCAAAAGAACGTGTGATTGCTTGTTTGTTATCAATGTCATTAAAGCTTGAAGCATCCACTATTTTTATATGGACAAATTTCTTTCCAGGTGTCGCACCACGCCATTTTTTCCAAAATAAAACAGTAACAATAAAAACACTTACTTCAAAAAGAATTTCCCAGCCTAGTGTAACTTGTGGCTGTTGCGAGAGTGCTTTTGTAGCGTTACCGCTCATTGCATACTGTATGTTTTGTTTGTATTGGTCAAAATCAAACCAATTTCCATCGCTTAAGAAGTAGATAATAATTGCTACGGGTAGGGCTAAAAAAAGGGTGTCTAAAAAGGAGGCAAGAAAACGAATCCAGAATCCAGCATATTTTACTTCATTCATCTTTAGCCTTTAGTTTGGCATGTGGATGTAGAATTCCACATGCTAAATATATCTTAATTAAACGTGATAATTCGGTGCTTCTTGTGTAATAATAACATCATGAACATGTGATTCTTTAAGTCCAGCAGATGTAATTTCAACAAATTCAGCTTTTTCCCAGTACATTTGGATATTCTCACTTCCACAGTAACCCATAGATGCACGAAGTCCACCCATCATTTGGTGTACTATTCCAGCGATACTTCCACGAAATGGAACACGACCTTCAATTCCCTCGGGAACGAGTTTATCAGAGGCTGTTCCTTCTTGAAAATATCTGTCAGTTGAGCCTTTTTGCATAGCTCCAATAGAACCCATACCACGGTATGATTTGTACTGACGACCTTGGAACATTATAGTTTCACCTGGTGCTTCTTCAGTTCCAGCAAGTAATGAACCTGCCATTACGCATGATGCGCCAACTGCAAGAGCTTTTGAAATGTCACCAGAGTATTTTATACCACCATCAGCGATAACAGGTACTCCATGAGGACGTGCAGCTTCAGCGCATTCGTCAATTGCAGAAATTTGTGGGACACCAACACCTGCTACGATTCTTGTAGTACAAATCGAACCTGGTCCTATTCCTACTTTTACAGCATCAGCTCCCGCTTCGATTAAAGCAAGTGTAGCTTCTGCTGTTGCAATATTTCCAGCAATAATATCAATTTCCATAGTTTCTTTAATTTTTTTAACAGTGTCTAAAATACCTTTAGAATGCCCATGCGCAGAGTCAAGAACTAAAACATCAACACCTGCATCTACAAGTGCTTTTGCGCGGTCGAATTGTCCAACACCAATAGCAGCACCAACAACAAGTCTTCCAAAAGAATCTTTGTTTGAATTTGGATATTCTATACGCTTTTTGATGTCTTTAATAGTAACAAGACCTTTTAAAAATCCGTCCTCGTCAATAATAGGAAGTTTTTCGATTTTATTTTTATGCATGATTTCACCAGCTTCATCAAGTGAAATACCTTTTGTAGCCGTGATAAGTGGCATTTTTGTCATTGCTTCACTTGCGAGTTTACGCATGTCTTTTTCAAAACGCATATCACGGTTTGTTAGAATTCCTAAAAGTTTATTATGTCCATCAACAACAGGAACACCAGATATTTTGAACTCATTCATAAGTACTTCAGCATCTGCAAGTGTTGCATCAGGATGCACAAAAATAGGATCAATAATAATCCCACTTTCACTTTTTTTAACCTTAGAAATTTGTTTGCATTGTGTCTCTATATCCATGTTTTTATGAATAATTCCAATACCACCAAGTCTTGCCATTGCAATAGCAGCACGGTGCTCTGTTACAGTGTCCATAGCAGCAGAAACCATTGGAATTTTTAATTTTATATTACGTGTTAGTTTACTTTCAAGGGAAACTTCTTTTGGTAGTACTTCGGAGTATTGTGGTACTAAAAGTACATCTTCAAATGTGAGGGCGCGTTTACGAATTTTCATAGGTTTCCTTTTTTTGTGTAGAAAAAGTCAGTTTTCTAAATTCGTAAGATTATATCTCTTTAGTTGTTAAAAGGAGGTAAAAGCAATCTAAATATTAACTAAGATATGCAAGTAAAGTAGTGTAAAAATTGCTAACGTCAAGAGGTTTTGCTAGATGTGCATCCATTCCTACTTTTTTTGTCTTTTTTACATCTTCAACCATAGCGTTTGCTGTTAAAGCAATAATTGGAATATGGGTGTTTTGCTTACGAATAAGCGTAGTAGCTTCATAGCCATTCATAAGAGGCATTTGTAAATCCATTAAAATGAGTTCATACTTGTTTTCTTCAAACATTGTTACAGCCTCTTGACCATTGTTTGCTATATCTATGATAATTCCACTCTCATCAAGGAGGCTTACAATGAGAAACTGATTTGTTTTATTGTCTTCAGCTAAAAGAATTCTTTTACCTGATAATATTTTTATATCATCCTGCGTACAAACAGCTTTTTCACTATTTTTTGTAGTGTGGTCATCACTACTTTGTAGGGGTATTTCAAATGCAAATGTGCTTCCCTTATTTAATGCACTTTGAACCCAGATCTTGCCACTCATAAGTTCTACGAGATGTTTTGAAATATTAAGACCAAGACCTGTGCCCCCGTACTTTCTTGTTGTACTAATGTCAGCTTGCATGAACGCTTTAAAAAGTTTTTTCTGTTGTTCTTCGCTTATTCCTATCCCGCTATCAATGACTTCAAAGGTGTAGATGTTGTCTTTACTCGATATAGTAAGATGTATAAAGCCTTTGTGTGTAAATTTAAGTGCGTTATTGACTAAGTTCATTAAAACTTGCGATATACGCAAGCTATCTCCAAGTAACATTGTGTTGCTGTCTGTGTTGAAATCTACTTTAAACTCTAAGTCTTGTTCTTTTATTTTTAAATGAATTGTGTTTTTTACACTTTCTATGACATCATGAAGTGTAAAGTTCTTTTTTTCAATTTCAAGTTTTTTTGCTTCTATTTTTGAAAGGTCTAAAATGTCATTGATAATACCTAAGAGTAAGTTTGCAGAGGAATCTATTTTTTCTATATAACTTTTTTGTTTTTGCGTTAAGGTAGTTTGTAAAGCAAGATAACTCATTCCAATAATTCCGTTCATTGGAGTTCTTATTTCATGGCTCATATTTGCTAAGAATGTAGATTTTTCTCTATTTGCTTCTTCTGCCTTTATTTGTGCTCTTTTATGCATTTGTGTAATCTCTTGTTGTTGAGAGACATCACGAACGCTAATTAAAATTCTTTGAGGATTTTGAAGGTAAGACATGGACATATTTACAAAAATGAGTTTGTCGGCTTTAATTTTACAATGTTTTTCAAAGTTTTGAATATAACCAGTTTCCATAACTTTTTGCATTGCATTTTTAGAAGATGCAATATCATACTCTGGGGTAAGCTCTAAACAAGACTTCTGAAGTAATTCTTCTTTTGTAAACCCTGTCATTTCACTATATGCTGGGTTGACTTCTATAAAGTTTGATTGCATATCTAAAAGTGCGATAGAGTCTTTGGAGTTATTGTATATAATTTGAAAAGTTTCTTTTTGTTTTTCTAGTTCTTCTACACGTAATTTAATTTTTTCCTCTAAGTCTTCATTGGCCGCTTGCAATTCTTTTGTTTTTTCATACACTATCTTTTCAAGATTGAGGTTCTCTTTTCTTAAAATGTATTGTTTGTACAGGCTCAATAAACTAATGAAAAGAATAAATGCTAAAACACTTAGTAATACTTTTTGAAGGAGAGGATTATTTAAAAATTCAAAATAATTATATTTTTTATAAATTATGTTTTCTAAAAAAATATTTTTTTGTGTAGTCATTCCTAAAAGTCTGTAAATATTTGCAATTTCATGGATTTTTAGCTGGTCGATACTCCCGAGTTTATTGTTATTTGCATAGGCGAGTTCTTTAAGAATTTTTGCTTCATATATGAAAGCGTCAGAGCTTTTATTTTGTGTATTATACTTTTCTAAGATAAGTTGTATCGTTTCTTCTATATGTGAAAAAGCATAGTCCCAACCTTTAAGTGTTGCTCTTTGAAATTTTTCTATTTTTTCTTTATTGTTTTCTTTGTACATTTTCGATGTAAAGATTATATCAGCATAAAAATCAAAGCCATAGTCTGCGGGATCAAAAACTGTGAATTCTATGTTTTTTTCTTTGAGGTAAAAAGGTTCATTAGATAGGTATCCAGTCATTAAATCAGTACTATCGTCTATGATAGATTCAATGTTGAAACTATGTTGTATTTCTTTGTAATGCTCTCTTTTAATATCATTCACTTTCATCATGGCTGATATTGCTGCGAGTGATTCTAAGTCATCACTAAGCATAATCTTTTTATTTTTAAAGTCTTGTAAATTTTTTAAATCTTTTCTTTGTTTTGAAATAAGAACATAGGGGGAACTTTGGTACAAGGCATTGAGTAAGATGATTTCTTTACCATTAAGTATATCTAAGATTAAAGAGGAACGACCAATTCCGATATCAGATTTTCCTTGAAGAACATCATCAACGATATTTACAGAAAAGTCAAATTCTTTAAGAGAGACTTCAAGTCCCTCTTCTTGATAAAAACCTTTTTCTTTAGCAATATAAAATCCAGCAAATTCAAATTGGTGTTTCCACAATAGCTGCACTGAAAGTGCATCCTTAGCCTGTGCCCATAGTGTAATAAGTGTAAAAAATAAAACAAATACTATTTTCATCTAAGGTTCGCTTCTTTTGTAAGGGATTAATATTACTTATTTTACCAAGCCTTCACTTATGTACTTCTGAATAGCAAAGTATTTAGTCACAACAGCAGTCGTCATCTTCTTCATCTTCAAAGTCACATATATCGTCGTGAAGCTTTTCTTCATTCATATAGTCATAAGGTATATCTTCATTTTTATTATCGTGTTCTGTATTTTCATCATTTTCTTGCATGTGGAAACCTTTATATTTTTTATTGTCATTCATTTTACCCTAAATTGTAAAACCAATTAAAGTTACATCATCCGTTCTTTCTTCTTTATCTTGATAAGATTCTAGTTTAGCTAAGAGTATCTTTTCTTGATCTTTCATTGTTTTTTGGTAATATTTTTCTATTGTTTTTTTAAATATTTTTTTACCAAATGGAAGATTTTTTTCTCCACCATTTTGATGGAGGTAACCATCTGTTGTGAGGTAGAACTGCATTCCTTCTTGTACTTTGAGTGTATGTTCTGTATACGCATAATTAATAGCACATTTTTTATAGCCTACGGAGTATCTGCTTCCTTTAATTATTTTTAGTTCTTTATTTTCTATATAAAAGAGTGGAGTCTCAGCTCCTGCAAATTTAAGAATTTTTTCTTTTTTATTATAGTAGATTATGGCACCATCAAAGCCTACATTTGAGATGCTATTTGTATTTTCTTGTTTTAAAAGTTTTTTCATATTTTTATTGAATATTGAGAGTATCTTTGCTGGACTTACTCTATCATCTGTATTATTTATTTCTGCTATTACTTGACGTTCTATTGCCTTGACTAGCATAGTGACAAATGCACCAGGAACTCCATGACCGGTACAGTCTATTAACATGAGTAAACATTCGTCTTTATCGCGTAACTCTTCAAAAAGGTATATATCTCCACCAACTGTGTCTTTTGGTTGCCAAACTGTAAAGTGATCTTGAAAATAATTTTGAAATAGCTTGTTTTCAGGAATTAAAGTACTTTGAATAAGTGCTGCATACTCTATGGACTCTCTTGTATATTTATTAATGCTTTCTATCTCTTTTTTTGCATTTTCCATTTCAGTAATGTTGGTGAAAATTGCTGATTTTAAAGTATCTTCTCCACGAAATTTAGTAGCAGTTACAGAAAAAATAAAATCTGTACCTTCAATGGTTATCATAGCCTTATGTATCTCTCCAAATGAGCGAGAAATTACATAGTCTATCCATAATTCTCTTCCCATTTGAATTTGTAGAAATCCCTTTGGAGCACTTGTGTTAAATGTGTCGCATATGCATGTTGTATTATAAGTGTTTGAAAATATTTCTATGGAATCTACTGCAAAAAAATCAAGGAATGTTTCATTAACAGTTATTAATTTTTTTCCATCTGTCGTTATTATGAGTTGTTCTTGTGAATCTATAAGTGTTTGTATAAAGTCTTTCTTCTTATTTAACTCTATCTTTCTTTCATAATTACATCGATTGAAATAATCAAGCATATATACTGCAAATATTCCTATTATCCAAGCGATTGTAATATACATGATATGCACAATTAGTTGATATGTATTGAAAATGTCTATTACTAAAAATACCAAGATACTTGTAGCTGTGATGATGGCATTTACGATAAAAGCTTGGTTAGTTAACAAGCCTGGCATCACAAATACCCAAATTAAAATGAGATAAATATCAGGCTGATAAATACTAATACCCATAGAAAGTAAATAAATATTTCCAAGACTTGCATAAAGAGGAGCTATCCCTAAAGAATAAAGAAGAGCGTTCTTTGCCTTTTCATAAAAAGATAAAAATACAGGAATTAGAAGTGCAAATATCATGGATATATGAAATGTCTGCGCAGCAACTCTCTGTGTATCGTTTATTAAATATGAATCTGTCATAGCGAGGAGCATATATATTATTGTTGTGAGTAAAGGAGCATATCGCATTTGCAGAATTTTTGTAGACTCTATGTCTTTACGATACTTTTTTTCCATACTTTTATCTATGAAATTCAAAGTAAAAATATTTTTATTTTTAAAATATTGATGTTTTAATTGCTTTAATTTAGTACTCATATTTGTCCCCTTCTTCCATATAATTATATCCTAAACTACGAGTTACCTTTAAACCATCCAGCTATAGCATAACGTTTTTGTTTTGCGATTAATACCTCATGTGGAAAT
>NZ_JAEMVA010000052.1 GCF_029215955.1 Sulfurimonas sp. SAG-AH-194-I05 | reverse complement strand
AAAAACTGTGATGATCATCTTAAAAACACATCATTTAATATGACCTCTGATGGTAATTGGAATTTATCTCCTATATATGACGTAGTTTATAACACTGGTCCAGCAACATTTGGAGAGCACTTTTTATCTATAAATAAAAAAAATAAAGACATTACAAGAAAAGATTTACTTCATGCTGGAGAAAAAGTTTCTTTGTCCCATAGAAATATGAATATTTATATTGATGAAGTGATGGACTCTTTTAATACCCATCTTCAAAAGACTAATGAATATGGATTAGAGAAGAGAGTAGTAAAAGAGCTCCAAAATATTAAAAGTATTTAAACAAACAGAAGTATCAAATTCCTGAAATTTTCTTAAATTATTTTTAATAAATCCACTAAGGCTTTGAGAGAATCAACTTTATACCTTGCCGCAGACAAATCATGTGTCTTTGTAAACGCATTAAAGACAACAGCACAGTCTATTTTTGCATTTACAGCGGCTGTTAATCCTCTTTGAGAGTCTTCTATAACTAAGCATTCTTCTCGCAAAGCATTAAACTTTTTCATTCCTGCTAAGTAAGGGTCAGCATGTGGTTTTGAGCGTGGGTATTCTTCTACACATAGGGTAAAGTCCATATATTTGACTATGTCTCTCTTTTGATGAACTAAGTCAAAGTCTACTCTTCTTGATGTTGTTACTATGCCCATTTTATAGGTTTTTGACAACTCTTGTAAAACGTCAAGCACACCATCTATTTCAATATTTTCATTTTGAATAAACTCACGGTAGTACATATCTCTTAGCGTACGTTTTTCATCTATATCTTTTTTAGATATGCCTTGTTTTATTGCCACTTCCCATGCGTTACCACCTCGTGCCATTATTTCCATATACGCATCAAAAGAAAGTTCTACTCCAAACTCAGCTAAGGCTTTTACATTTGCCTTAAAGTAATAAGGTTCGGTTTCAACTAAAACACCGTCATTATCAAATAATAAATACTTTTTCATTTATTTAAATGAATCTCTTATATCTTTGTCGATTGCAAAAACATCATCTGCATTTGATGGTATATGTGTGTATGTCTCATACGTTTGTATAATCATTTTACTAATATCCATAAAGCCTATTTCTTTGTTTATAAACTTTTGTATAGCTACTTCATTTACAGCATTTACAATCACACCTTTGTTTGGGTTAAGAAGGAGGTCTTCTTTTATCTCCCATATAGGGTAGCGTTCTTTTTCTATTTTTCTAAATTCTAAGCTTCCTACTTCTAGTAAATCTACATGTGGAAGTATGTTCTCATCCATCTTTTCATTTAATGCATATGCAATGGGGAGTTGCATATTTGCATGTGCAAAATGTGCTGTAGTTGAGCCATCTTTAAAGTCTATAAGTGCGTGAATAAGAGATTTTGTTTCTATAATCGCGTCATATTTTCCCTCTCCAAAAAGCCATCTCGCTTCTAGGAGTTCAAACATTTTGTTTACCATAGTTGCAGAATCTATTGTTATTTTTTGTCCCATTGACCAGTTTGGATGTTTTTGGGTGTCTGAGAGTGTTGCATTTTTGAGTTTGTCAATGTCCCAGTCTCTAAATGCTCCACCACTCGCTGTAATAATCATCTTGGAGACACTTCGCTCTTGCATTAAATACCAAAGACCGAAGTGTTCAGAGTCTATGGGTTGGATTTTTGAACTGTCTATAAAGTTTCCACATGCTACTAAAGACTCTTTGTTTGCTAAAGCTACTTTTTTCCCACATGCTAAGGCTGTAAGGGTAGGACGTAAACCTAAAAAACCTACAAGTGCATTTACAACGAATGCACTTGTAGAATTTTCTATGACTTTAAGGATGTTTTCTACTCCAGCATAAACATTCGAATGCGCTACATGTGGAATATCTTTTATATCACTAATGACCACTACTTTTGGCATGTGGATTTTTATTTGTTCGTTTAAAAGCTTTATATTCTTTCCCGCTACTAAAACCTCGACTTGAATGTTGAATTTTGTAGCGACGAGAAGCGTATTTACACCTATGGAACCAGTTGAACCTAAAAGTATCATACGTTTATGCTATTCCTCTAAGAAGAACAAGCATTACGATACCAGCAAATAAATAACCGTCTATTCTATCTAAAATACCACCGTGACCGGGGAGTACGTCACCACTGTCTTTGACATCAGCACGGCGTTTTAAGAAACTCTCAAATAAATCTCCAAAAATAGAACTCCCAGCAACAAGTAAAGAGATAATGAAAGAGGTCATCAAGTCAGTAACTAACAGTCCTACAAAAAGACCAACTATTGTTGCAACAGCAATCCCACCAAAAACACCTTCAAGCGTCTTGTTTGGGCTTGTTTCACAAAACTGTGTTTTACCGAGACTTTTACCAAAGATATACGCACCAACATCTGTCATAGCTACAACAACTAAGAGCCATAAAAGTGATAAAACGCCGTACCCTTCATACATTGCTAAAATAAAAAGCATTCCCGCAGTTGGATATGCAAATGGTAAAAATGTTTTAAATTCTAAGTCTTTGTTATAAGCCACACCACCAGCATATGCCAGTGCCGCTACAATAAATAAGTCATCAGCATGTGGATAAAAACCTGCTACTATCCAAAGACCTACCGCCCATAAATATAAAGACTCATCATCCATTTCAAATAAAGCCATAGCCTCTTTAAATGCTACAAGATACACAGCACCTAAAACAAGCCATATGATAAAAAAGTTGTTTATTATACCTATAAGAAGAACCCCACCAACAAGACCTAACCCTGTTAGAATTCGCTCTCTATGCGCTTCAAATATATCCATCATAAAAATTCCTAATCGTTTACTTCATCCATGATTATATCAAGATAAGTTTAAATTATTACTTTTTTAGTTTATTGCATGTTTTACAAAACATGATAAAATTCCAGTCAAATTATACAAGGCATAAAGCAAATGAATTTAAAAGCACACTTAAGAGTAGTAAGGGAATCCAAATGGTTTTCAAATCTCACTACTATAATAATTATTCTTTACTCATCTCTATTAGGATTTAAAACTCTTGGTGAAATTGAAAATGATTATTCACTTCTCTTTCAATTTTTTGATTACTTTGTTACTGTCTATTTTTTAGTTGAACTCATTATAAAAATGGCAGCAGAAAAGAATTTTTTTGATTTTTTCAAATCTGGTTGGAATATTTTTGACTTTATTATCGTAACTGTGACACTCATTCCTCTTGATGATTCCACTATGGCAGCAGTAGCAAGACTCTTTAGAATTTTTAGAGTCTTACGCCTTATAACAGCGAGACCTGAACTGAAAAAAATCATAGACATGCTCATTGGTGCTATTCCAGCCATCGTTGATATTGTAATTTTAATGTTTATTATCTTTTATATTTATGCCATCTTAGGAAACTTTTTATTTGAGGGAGTCGAGAGTGGACTATGGGAAAACCTACTTATTTCAATGCTAACACTCTTTAGAATTCTAACCTTTGAAGATTGGACTGATGTTATGTATGAAGGGATGGAAGTACACCCATGGTCATGGATTTATTTTGTAAGTTTCGTAATTATCGCCGCATTTGTATTTTATAATCTTTTTGTAGCTGTAATTATCGGAGAAATGGAAAAAATTAACTCTAAAGATATAGAAGATGAAATTCATGCAGATAGTAAAAAACTTGACTTGATTTTAAAACAAATGGAAGCGTTACAAGAAGAAGTTCGAGAGTTGAAAAAGCATTAAACTTTAATATCTAGTGTATAGATAGGTTTTGCTTCTTCGTCCTCTTCATTGTCCTCACGCTTATCACTCCGAGCGGTTTCTTGGTCTGCTTCATTCTTTTGGTGTTCACGGTCAGGGTCAACCTCTCGATTTTCTTCGGTTGGACGAATTTTCAAGACTGTTTCATCTTTTTCATTTGCAGCCGCTTGTGCCATCATATTTTGAACATCAACACGGTTGGCATGTGCGTTTTGTACTGAGGCTACACTTGCTGTTTGTTGGTTTGCATAAATCGCATTTCCAACGGGTCCTATATTTGCCATAATGTACTCCTCATTTAGATTTTATCTTGTATCTACTTCTATTGTTTTATACTTGTTATATAAAACATTTGCACCATGCTGCATCGTTACTTCACGTCTTGGAGTATAATCGACCAAATACTTATCTTTTGAAGTTGTTGTAAAGTCTACACAAAGCCTCGCAGCACTTTGTATTATGTGTAAGGGTAAATTTTGTTTATCGGTCGTAATTATCACATGACACGAAGGCTGATCTTTCATGTGAATCCAAACATCTTTTGCTCTTGCATTTTTTAAAACTTCTATATTTCCTTTTTCATTTTTTCCTAAAGAAACCTTGTACCCTTCAACTAAAAAAGTCTCTATAGAATCATTTCTTTTTATCTTTTTACTTTGTTCTTTTTTTGGAAAGAGTAAGTTTATTTTAGAAGAATTTTTCGCTTCTTCTACTGTATTTATGAAAAGTTTTATATGTGCAATTTTCGATTCTAAAGATTCTTTTTCTTTGTATAAATTTTTCGCTTTTTGTTTTGCTTTTTTACTTTTTGTAAACAGGGCATTAGACATTTGACCAACAGTTGCATATACTCTTTGGAACTCTATTTTTGTGCTATTACCCTCATAATCATCAAGAATTAACACTTGATTATAAGGTTTAATTGTATGCATATTTGAGAGCACTAAGTTTCCATGAAGTTCTGCTCTTTGCGCTTCTTCTTGTAAACCTTCTTCATCATCTAAAGAGGTATAGATTTTTTCTAATTTTTTAAGTTTTTTTGTTAAAAAAGCCACCTTTTGTTTTTTTAAAGAACTAAGTTGTTGGCTTTGTTCTTTCTCATAGTTCGCGTAAAGAAAAGCTTCCACATCATCAAGAGCATACTCTTTAGCCACAAAAGGAGCATTTGGGACATCTTGCAACTTCTGTCCTACACGTACTTCACGAAAAGAAGAAAATAAATCCACATGCCGAAGTGCTTCAAGTACAGTATTTTGCGCATCTAAAATAATTATATTTGTATATTTTCCAGTAAACTCAAACTGCAAGTACGTTGTTTCTTGCTTATATGCGGAACTTATAGACGTTGTAAAACGTAAAATCTTATCCTCGTTGCGTAATTCCACATGCTCGATATCTGCACGATTAAAACGCTTTGCTAAAACAACATCAAAGGGTGCATTGTAAACTTTTGAACGTGCAAAAGACGGACATCGGAACATACTTGAGTTTGCGCGTTGCATATTAAAGTAGATTTCATCATTTTTATCGAATGCTATTTTTACTATAGTATCCGTTACTCGGTATATAGCAGATATCTTTCTAAATTTTTCAAGATACTGTGTGACTTGTTTTAAATGTGATAATTTCAAAATACCTCTTTTGGCTTAGGCACAAAACCATTGTAGTTCTTCTCGTAAACGAACTACTTCACCAACGACAATTAAGGCGGGGCTTTTTAAATCTTGTGCAAGACTTGTTATATTTTCTAAGTTTCCTACAACAACTTTTTGCTCCGTAGTTGTTCCTCTTGAGATAACAGCAACAGGATACTCTTTTGATTTTCCTATACTTATAAGCTTTTCACTAATTTTTTCTAAATTATGTAAACCCATTAAAAAGACGATAGTTTCATCTCTTTTAAAGTCTTCCCAAACGATTTGAGAAAACTCTTTGTCAGGTGCTTCGTGCCCAGTTACTACTCTAAATGAAGGAGAAATCCCTCTGTGTGTCACAGGAATTCCAGCATAAGCAGGAACACTTATAGCCGAAGTTATCCCGGGGATAACCTCAAACTTTACACCTTTTTTATATAAATAAAGCGCTTCTTCTCCACCGCGTCCAAAAACAAAAGGATCGCCACCTTTTAAACGTACTATATTTTCATACTTTATACTGTTCTCATAAATAACTGCATTAATTTCATCTTGGGGTAAAATGTGAAGACCTTTTTCTTTCCCTACATAAACAAATACACAGTTTTCTTTTGCTTCTTTTAAAATATCTGGATTAGCAAGACGGTCATAAATAATGACATCTGCATTTTGGATTACTCGGAGAGCTTTGAGCGTTAATAACTCAACATCCCCAGGTCCAGCACCCGTTAAATATACTTTACTCATAATTTTAAAATCCACGTATTAAATTACCTAATTATATCTATAAGTATGTTAATATACTCTATGAATAAAAAACTATATATGGTCTCTTTAGGTCCCGGTGATGTTGAGTTATTAACACTTAAAGCTTTGAATGCTTTTAAAGAATGTACTGCTATTTGTGTCCCTACAAAAAGTGAAGATAATAGTTTCAAAAAGTCTATTAGTTATAGAATCGTTCGTGATGCCTTAAAACTTTTAAATGTTACAAAAGAGATTATTCCAGTATACTCGCCTATGCATTTTGACAAGCAAGATTGGATAAATGAAGCCGATATTCTTATAGATTCTGCAAAAAAATACAACTCCATATGTTTTGTAACACTGGGCGATGCTGCAATTTATTCGAGTATTTATTATCTTCTAGACATTATTAAAGAAAAAGACTTTACTCTTTATGAAACATGTGAAGTTATTCCTGGAGTGACCTCTTTTAGTGCCGCATCTGCTCGCGTTGCAAAAGCACTTTGTTTAGGTGATGAAGAACTTCTTATAAAACCAATAAATCCAAGAGGTGAGGTAAAAACAACTGAGATTTTAATGCGCCCTAAAATTGGGATGGATACAAAGGCTTTAGGAGAAGGTGATTTTTATACCTTTGAAAATATGTACTTACAAGACGAGTCCATTACAAACTCAAAAATAAACAAAGTTAAAAAATATATGACACTTTTTCTAAAATTTGCTTCAAGAGATTAAAGCTTTCATTTTTTGCTTTAACATTTTTGCGGCAACTGCATAGCCACCATCAGAAGAATCTACAAAATGAATTTGTCTTCCATGTCTTTGAAAAACAAGGCAAGTCATAAGTGCCGAATCCGCTTTATGAATTCCATACACTAGATTCTTTTCTTGGTATTCTCTCTCTAAATATATTTCTAAATTCTCTATTTGTTTATATTTAAGTGAAAGTACCATACGAAGCATATCATCAAATTTTTCTGTGTCCGTAGTTGCTACAATATTTTCTTTATAGTTACCCCACGCTCCAATTTTTAGCTTCATTAAAAGATCGCCAAGGAGATTGATACATTTGTATTTAAAAATAATTAAACTTTTTGAAAACGAACTTTTTCCGTGTAAGGATCCCTCAATGGCAAGTGTTTTTTTATCATAACTTAGATTTAAATTATCTGAAATAATAGGGTGCCTTTTTGTATTATTTCCTAAAATAATATCTAAATGTTCTAAGACATTTTTATAGTAACTTTCTTCATCACATTTTATAAGAAGAGAAATGGTTTCATCTTTTGGAGAAGGTATACTTTCCCAACGACACTCTAATCCATCAATATCTAAGGTAAAGTTTGTATCAAAAGTGGCTTTTATATCAGCCTTGGAGCTTGTTTTTAGAAGTGTGTCCCCAAAGTCAAGTCCACCACCTTTTATAACAGCCTGTGCATAGTTTTTTGAAACCATAAACTTCGCTATTGAAACATTCTTATCATTTTTATAGATTGTTTCAATGGGAACAATACCTATACGTAAAGAAAGTTCATAGGTTTCTAAGGCAAGTTTTTTCAGGTGCAGGAGCGCTTGTTCACAAGCGCTTAAAAGGCTAGGTGGAATAAGTAAAAAGGCACCATCCCCACCAAAAACAAAGGGGAGTTCTATATTTTTGTTAAGATTTAAAATAGAAATAATTGTTAAGGCACCAAGCATATTTACCTGCTTATACTGTCCACTCTCAATCGCCTTCGTCGAACCTGCAACATCAGTTACAACTAGGTACCATTCTTGAGGTACCTGTCTGTAAATAGCAGGGTTTGAAATCTCTTTAAAATCATCTATTGTGTCAAGTTTAGAGTAAAAAGTATCGATGAGAGCTCCTTAAAAAGTTAATTTATTTTTTTCCAATCGTCTTTTTTACTACCACTTAGCTCATACTTATTTAAATAACCACGTGGAGTAAGCACGCGTCCATCTTTAGTAAGTTTTGTAGTTGAATTTCCGATAAGAAGAGTTGTCGACATATTTACCTCTTCATTTTCTACTCCTGCTTCTATAATCTCTTTCGCTGTAGTTATTTTGACCATTTGGTTTTCACGACCTAAATCTCTTGCTACTACAATAGGACGACTTCCATCTACCCCTTTAAGTTTTTCGAGCATTCCTCTATATGGTTCTAAACGGCTTTTACTCTTAGGGTTGTAAATGGCTATAACCATATCAACATCTATGGCCGCTGCTATTCTTCGCTGGATTAAATCAGAGTCAGTGAGTCTGTCTGAGAGCGAAATAAGACAAAAATCTTGTGAAAGTGGAGCACCCACTTCTGAAGCAAGTGCTAAAACAGAAGATATTCCAGCAAGAGATTTATACTCAACTTCCCCCCAGTAATCTTTTACATCTAAAAGCTCTACAACTAAAGAACCCATAGCATACACATTGGCATCGCCATTCGAGATAAGAGCAACATTGCGCCCTTCTCTTGCCGCTTCTACAGCATGTGAAACACGTTCTATCTCTTTAGTCATTCCCGATGTGAACAACTCTTTTTCACCGATATACTCTTTTAAATCTTTTGCATACTTCGTGTATGAAACGATTAAATCAGCATCTTGTATAGCATTAATTGCTTCTTGCGTAATATAGCGAGTGCCACCAGCTCCTGTGGATACTAATGTTAATTTTCCCATGTATTGTCCTTTAAAATGACGCGGCAACAGTTACGTTGCCATAGATTTTTTTACTTAAAAAGAGTGTTTTATTTTGACTAGCAAGAAGTGATGCTGGCTCCGCTACACCTTTTATGTTGAAGAATTTTGTGGCTTTTGAGGGTGAAAATTCTTGTTCAAGTGCGTTAATTGCTTCATCATTAAAAAACCTTAACTCTTTGCCTGCACTTGTAGCATACGCTAATAGACCAACTTCATCAGCCTTTGCGTCAAAACTAGCTAAGCATGTGATACTTGTCTCTTCAAGTGAATGCTCATAGCAAAAACGCTTTACTGCTAAAGCTATCTCTTTTTCTTCAGTTCCTCTGTTCATTCCTAAACCTAAAACTATCTCTTTTGGGTGGAACTGCAATGCGTTATGCCCTAGTCTTTGTGGTGTTATATACACAGTTGGTATATCTGTGTCAAATTCGGCTAAGTCATCAGGAGTAAAAAAGAGTATCGAGCCCTCTGCGTATCCCTCAAAATTTTTCATCTCTTCTATTACACACGGATAGCTTACAACTTGAACTATTTCTTTATTAATAATTCTGTTAGCTACAACTGCAAGTGATTTTAAATGGCTAATGTCATAACCCATTTTTTTAGCAAACATATCAAAAGCAAGAACTTTTATTTGGTCTGAGGCTGTTGTTACGAAGTTTACGCATTCTTCAAGTGTGTCTGTTATCTCCACTGCGAGTTCATTTGCCCCACCTAAGTGTCCTGAGAGAAGAGGAATTACCCGTTTTAAATCAAGTGTCATAATTAAAACAGCAGGGTCAGTTGCCTTGTCTTTTAAATGTGGTGCAATCTTACGAATAACAGCACCTGTCGCCATAATGAAGATAATCGCATCAAAATTCGCCCACGCTGGAGCCATTATTTCATCAACTTTTCCAAAGATTACAAAGCCATCGCCCTCTTCACTTTTGTTAAAAACGGTACACTCGTGGTTCTTTAAAACTGGTAAAAGTTTTTTAGCAGATTCTAAACTCGGTTTATTAATCGTCGCAATTGCTATCTTCATAGTTTTTCTTCTTTATAATGATTTAGAGGATTTTTCACCCTCTTTTTTGTACTTCTTCGCGTAAAGGTGAGATTCTACTGTCGCTTTTTGATGTAAAAACTCGCCAAAAAGAATCAATGCAACACCCTTCACATGCGAAACTTTCGTTTGGATGGTGTCGATGTCAAACTTATATACCATCTCTTGTGGCCACGAAGCTTTTTCTACCACCCAGCACGGGGTATCTTTTTTGTATCCGAGATTATACGCAGTTTCTTTTAACTTTTTTAGAAGCGTTATAGATAGATAAAAAGCGAAAGAAGAATTTTTGTTTGAGAGAAGCTGTTCTAAACTCTCAGGGTTAGGAGTTCGCCCTTCTATTCTGGAAATAATCAGCGTTTGAGAAACTCCGGGAATCGTATACTCAACACCAACAGAAGCAGCAGCTCCAAAGGCCGCTGTAACACCGGGTATAACTTGGTAGTCGATGTTGTTTTCTTCTAAGAACTGTACTTGCTTTGCAGTCGTAGAAAATAGAGAACTATCTCCCGTATGAAGACGCACAAATTTTTTATGGCTATGCTCTTTTATGAAAGTAAAAATATCATCATAATCCATATCTGCCGAGTTCTCGATGATAGTCCCCTCTTTACACCAAGTAAGTAACTCTTTTGGCACAAGCGAACCCGTATACAAAACAACCTCTGCTTCTTGCAA
>NZ_JAEMVA010000051.1 GCF_029215955.1 Sulfurimonas sp. SAG-AH-194-I05 | reverse complement strand
ATATAGTATGATTTTTTCAACAAATAAGGAAGAGAGTAATAATTGTTGTACGACACAACCCAAAGGTAAGGTAGAATGCCCAAGGTGTACTACAAAAGCAAAAGGTGTTTTAGGTAAAACTGTGGAAGCTCTTTTAATAGATAAAAGCAAATCAAAATTATCTTGTTTTGATGGTTTTTATTACTGTCAAACACCCTCGTGTAAAACAATTTATTTTAGAGATGAAACTATCTTAACGCAAGAAGATATAAGTGTTATTGTAGGATTAAAAGATGGAGCAACTACCGCAACGGTATGTTATTGTTTTGAATGGACAAAAGAAAAAATAAAAGCTGAAGTACAAGACACAGGAAAAACTATTGCCTTAGAAGATATAAAAGCAAAAATGCAAAATCCTGGATGTGCATGTGAAGTGCTTAACCCAAGTGGTGGATGCTGTTTAGGTGATGTTACAAAAGCTATTAAAGAGATAACAAAACAGAGTACGTAATAAATTACCTAGCGGCAATTATTATTACCACATGCTTCTTCTGTTTGTGCTTGTTGTAGCTCTTTTTTTTGTTGAAATATTTGCATCACTTGAACCTGCCCAGTCACTGTTGGGATTATCAAACTCGATTTCGAACGCATTACTTGTAGTATTTGTATTGTATTTGTTATACAGTAACCAGTTTGATGGTGTGTTTAGCATTGTTGTTTTATAGGGGTATATACTTTTTGTATATGTTAGTGAAACTGCACTTATTCCATTTGTTGGTGGTGTAATTGCATTGACAGTAATTGCATTTGTTGTGCCTTTTTGTACAATGGAAGAGCTTCCTCCTGCACTAACTGTATGTTCTGTGTTTATAAACCATCTTGGATCATTTGTATATGTAGTACTTGGTAGTAAGCTTGGTATGCAGGGTACACCTGCTGTATCAGTAGCGTTACAATATACTTCATAATATATCAAGGCTTGTTGATTAGCACTCGCTTTAAACCTACTTCTTGGAGTGTTTGTACGTCCGTAAAACATTGTAGCATTTTGAGTGATATTTGCTGTACCTGATGTTGCTACATTAACACTGTCTGTAGCGGTAACATTTGTAAAGCTAAGAACAAAAGGATTCAGAGGGATATTATTTATTTTCTGAAAATTAGCACGAATAGAAATCGCAGCACTTCCGTTTGTATCGCTTATAAATAAACTTTTAGGAAGTGTCGGGTTGATATTTAAAGATGCACTTCCATTGGTGTCGGAGTTTGCACTATAAAGTAAGGTTCGAGTTGTTCCCGTAAAGGGAATACTTATGTTTATAGGATTTGCATAACATGTATCACTATAGTTTTGCGTAATACCATTTGCAGAATTTTGCGCTGTGATATTAAAGTCAAATTCTAATGCCATGCCATCTTCTATATTTGCTATATACGTAAAGTTGGTGTCTGCATTTACTTTGTTTATTTGCGTTACTAAAAAATGGTCAGGGGTGATTGTTACAGTTACATTCGCTGGAGTTATAAGGCGTTCATTATCAGTTGAGTCATCAGCATCTACAATTGCAAATTCACTATTGTTCGCTTCACTAAGAGTAATATTGTACTCACCAACATTTGTAAAAGTTGTACTTTGTGTACTTAAGCCATTAGTAAACTGTGTGGGAAGAATAAGTGAAAGTTCTGTATTCTTGCATGTGGAAATTTTAGAACTATCAGATAAACTTGTGTTTATATCTAAGGTATTTAAATCTTCATTGTAGTTACTTGTATCGGCATTAGCATAGTTTTTAGCATGGTAGTTTACATTCACTGCCTGTGCTTTTACTATAGTTGCTCCATTTAAATCAACACTAAAGTATTTTGGACGTACAGCAAAGTCATCAAATGAGTCTGAATGTTTAGCATTACTTGTGTTTGATTCTGTAACTGTTATGGTATCAACAAGCTGGTTATAGTCCCAACAATCCCTCCAGTCAGTTCCAGCTGAGTCGCAATAATAAAACTTTAGCAAGAGTCTTTTTTTAGCATCTGTAACGGTAATATCAGGAAGAGGAATACGTCCATTTGATGCGTCAAAGTTTTCATATTCTCCTATAAATTTATAAGGAGTAACTGTGGCATCATCTTCAGCGGAAGCTAAAAAAACACCAACACTTTTATCTTCTCCATCTTCAAGTTGTGACTTGTCTACTGCAATCGTTCCTGCGTTGTTTTGGTACTTATATAAAAGTAAATCGAGCTGGAAAGATTGAGAAACTATTTGAGTATGGATGTCTTCATCTGAAAAACTCGGAGCTATATTTCTTGAACGCTCTATAGCATTGAAAAAACCAGGAATTAAGGAGTATCTACTTGCTAGGTCGTAATTTGTCTCAGACATACACATGTAATCATAATAAGGATAGTTTGCATTCCAGTCATCATTATGATAAATCCAGCCTTCACTGTCAAACAAGAAGTTGAGCCAAGCATTTGCATCGTAGTTTCCATTTGGTTCATAGTATACATAGTTTGAAGATTGTCGAGGGTGTGAACCATGGGGTGAATATTGTGGAGTAGAATATCCGATTTCTTCTCCTGCTCCTATGTCCGCTATCCACCAATCATCTGTTTTGTTAAGGTCTTGTGCACCTAAAATAGATACAAAACCTTTTTTTCCCATAGATTCATTATAATTAAGCATGGTATCAATGTTGTGCATAGGTGCGCCACTCATATACTCTTTTGGACTGTTCGATCCATCACCCCAGTCTGCTGTATTACCCTGAATGTCTTTATTTCCATTTGTTGGAAAATACACACCTAATGGTCCATAAGGCCAAATGAGTACATCTCTAAAAGCAGATAAGTAATAATTGTTTCCACTGTGGAGTGCTTGGATTTTTTCATTAATCGTCCCGGTATAGTTTTCCCAACCCGAGTCACCCAATTTATTTCCCTTTAAATATTCTCGCACGCGGTTAAATGTCACTTTATTATTTGGAACATAAAAGTAAAGACCGAGTTGTGAGCATGTGTCACTTTTGTTTACTAGGTCGGTTTTATATTGTGTTACTTCTGCGTCAAGAGCTGTTAGAAAAGTCCATACATACGAAAGGTCTGTTTGATACTTACAGTAGACAGTAAGTGGTCGAAGTTTTTCTCCAATATCGGTGGAGTTATTTCGTACTCCATTAGTTGTTGGAGTAGTGTTTTCATAGGTAGGCTCTGTTGTAAGTATGTTAAAATGCCCATCAATACTCGTATCATTTAAAACATTAATTGGTACATAGGTTGCCATCTCTTTACAGCTATGTTGGAGTACTTCACTTCCACCATAGTCTAAGTACTTGTAATCATCAAGTAAACTAAACTTCATAGTTGTAATACCACAACGACTCTTACCATCATTACTTGTAGCACTAGTATTATTCGTATTATATTTTACTGCTTGGTTAAATGCTTTTCGTAGTTTACTTTCGTTGCAGTTACTCAGTGTTCCTGTGTTATCCCAGTCGATTGTAAAAGGAGTTCCTGTTAGATTTATATTGCTAAAGTCACCACCCATGACGTGATAAGAATTTCCAGCTGTGGTAATACTATAAGGCTGAGCATCTTGAGAGACTACAACGGGAATGAGAGGACGTGGAGCGCCACTGTCTAATGTACCAGAGTATGTAATATCGTTAGCATTAATTTCAATAGCTTCAAAGTGTGCACGAGGGTTATCGCTTAAACTGTAGTAATTAGAACTAGTACTATCACTGTTAAACAAAAAGTTATTTGAATCATTTTTTATAGGTAGGGCAATTAAATCATGCCATTTATTATTTGTATCTTCATGGCAAAAAACTTCAAATGAATTAGCATTACTACCAGCATCGGGGTCGATGAGGTTAAAACCTTCTTCTAAACTATGAAATTCACAATAAGGACATATGTCATCATTTAATGCCTTTGCACCATCTTCGTTATAAATGAAATTCATGTTGTTGCCAGTAATATCTAGTCTACCCTCTACTGTAAGTGCTCCATAAAGATTAGCTGCATTTGAATTTGCATCTATTGTTGCATTTCCTTTTACATACACAAACATGCCAAGCCAGCTATTACCACCACCAAAACCACTAAATATGGTATCACCTTCGACATAAATAAAAAGAGAGCTGTTCGTACTTGATACACTTGCACTGTTTCCAGCATAAGAAAAATTAGATTCTACAAATATATTTACTTTTCCTCGTGTGTCCATAGCTATGCTATTTCCACTTAGGTCTAAGGACTTAAAGTAGTAGTCTCCCTCTTCAAATATAAGTGTTTGTTTATTTCCTGTGAAAGTCACATCACCTAGAAGCATCACTTTTCTGCTACTGTTTTTATAAGATGTTTTAGGATCAAAATGAAGAGTAGTCCCGTTATTGCCACCTAAAGAATAGTTTCCGTATTCTAAATTTGTAAAAGTAACACTACTTGTAGTTGTTTCATCTGATGTTTTTGAAGTGCTGATAAATGTATGGCTAAAAGTATTTGATGGAGGTGGAACTCTTTGGCAGCTACCAGAATCTGGACAAATGACATTGTTAGCATCATAACATTTTGGAGGATTCGTATGATTTTGAGTATATTCATCAAAAGGGTAAGAGATTGTACAACTATTTATAATGTCATTTTTTGAGATACTTAAGTGATTGTACGTAGTTAAAACACTTGGGAACATACCACATTGGTTAAGGTCTGGCATAGTAAGAGAGGAGTTATCAGAGTCATTGTCATCAGAGTCATTGTCATCAGAGTCATTGTCATCCGAGTCATCAGAGTCATCAGAGTCATTGTCATCCGAGTCATCATTGTCATCCGAGTCGCCATCGGAATCAACTGTAATACGAACATCATCAATAAGTATATATTCGCCAGAATTTGAAGTTTTAGCCTCAAATTTTATTTTGAGACGAGCATTTTTATCAGTATTAATTTTGAAAGAATAATTTATCCAACCACTCGCATCATCTGAAAATGTTTGTTTACGTTCAGTTTTATTTAATTTAAGTTGAAAATAGTCTTCACCTTTATCCCATCCACCTTTATATCTCAACTTAAAAGTTACGGTTACTGGTACGGAAGAATAAGTTTCTGAAAAGCTATATGTTTTTGAGGATTTTTTCTTTCCTTCAACTTTTAGGTGCCATCGCCATCCATCATCACGACTGTATCCGCCGTCATCATTATACTGAAATTGATCAAAGGCAAGTTCTTCTGCATAGAGGGATTGTTGCGAAAAAAAGAGAAGACTGCTTAAAAGTAAAAGTTTACAAAATACTTTGAGGAAATTTTTGATTATATACCCCTATAACTCTAAAATGTTCATAGGGCATTATATACTTTATTCCTTAAAAAATGTAGAAATTTTTTCTGCAACTGTATAGCTAGAATAGTCTGAGAGTATGATTTGTGCTGCTTTATTGTTGTCAGTGTTAAATACAACTGGACCTATAAAGTTTACAATAGAATCTTCTATTGGATTTTGGATAAGTACAATATTTAAAATTAAAATATTAGATTTTTCATCTATTTCTAAAATATCTTGGGTACTTTGTGGTACTTCAAAATCATAATCTCTTAAAATAAATGGATTAATAAGAGTAAATGAGATATGCTCATTTGTTGTTGATTGCATTTTCATAAAAATATCATCAATTTTTTCTAGTTCTACTTGTGTTGTCTCTTCGAAGCCTAAAAGAGGGATGCTTATGTCAAATTTCATTGTAATCCTTTGTTCATATTATAGTAATTGTAAGAGTTTAAGCATATATTGTACCTACTTTAACGCTATATATAAATCTTTTAGATAGAATAACAGACAATATAATTAAAGGAGTCTCTATACCATGAAATATTTTACAAATTCTTTGCTTAGTATACTTGCTATTACATTTATTTTTTCTGGCTGTACTAAAGATGTTGATGAATATAATCAACCAGCTTCGTATTGGTATTCAAAAATTATTAGTGCTGTTGTAAATAAAGACTTAGAAGATGCAGATAGTTATTTCAGTTCTTTGCAAAGTGAGCATATTGGTTCTGAATTTTTACCAGAGGCCACTCTTATTTTAGCAATAGCGCATATGAAAGAAAATGAATACTTATTAAGTGAACACTTCGCGAGCGAATACATTAAGCGTTATGCAAACTCGAATGAAAAAGAATTTGCCGAATATATGAAAATTAAAGCAAAATATATGGCTTTACCAAATCCAAGACGTGATCAAGTTTTAATTCAAGAAGCAATTAAAGAAGGTGAAAAGTTTAAAAGAACGTACTCTTATTCTATGTACTACGCTTTAGTTGATAGTATGCTCACAAACCTTCGTGTATCGGAGGCTGTTTTAAATGAGTCTATTGCTGACTTGTATATGCGTTTAGATAAGCCAAAATCTTCTGCATATTATAAAAATATAAAACCACAACGTTGGATAGATTGGGAAAAAGTAGAACGTTCACAAACTGCTTGGTACCGTGCATGGTTTGAGGGTGATGGAACTTCAAGTTGGTATGACTTTATGATTCCAGACACACAAAGTGTTGTTTCTAGAAATACAGTGCAAGATGATGAAAGTGCCGTAGAAGAATTTGTTATTGCCAAAGAAGAAGCAAGTAGCGTAGGTGAGAAACTTTACGACAAGTACTATAAGCAAAATACATTTGATAACCCTGAAATTAATAAAGCAGTAACAAAGTTTAAAACATCAAACCAAAAATATGAACTTAAAAAAGCAAAAGCATTATTTAAAGATGGTGCGATTACTAAAAGTGAATATATAGAACTCAAAAAAGAAATACTAAAGCATTAAAAACTAGGAAATAAATATGAAATTAAGTAACTACGGTGCATTTCCAGCTGCTATACCTGTCATAGCTGAAGATGAGATTTTTTTATACCCATTTATGATTTCACCACTTTTTTTAAGTGATGAAGAGAACATAACAGCAGCTACAAAAGCCATAGAAGATAACACGCTTGTCATTGTATGTTCAACAAAACCATCAAAAGAAGGGGAAAGAGAGTACGACTCTCTTTATGATTCTGGTGTTGTTGGATCAATAATGCGTAAAGTTGCGCTTCCTGATGGACGAGTTAAGGTTCTTTTTCAAGGATTAGCACGTGCGAAAATGTCACATGAAGTAAGTAAAAAACCTCTTGTAGCACATGTGAGTATTTTAGAGGGAGACTCGGTAAACACTTTGAAAATTGATGCAATTTTAGAAATTGTACGTGAAAAAGTACGTATACTTTCGAGTGTCAGTAATTACTTTCCACCAGATTTACTTAAAACAATAGAAGAAAATCATGATCACAATCGTATTATAGACCTGATTTGTTCAACCGTAAAGCTTAAAAAAGAACAAGCATATAAAATGTTTATTGAAATAAATACAGAAAAAAGATTTTTACTTTTAATTGATTATTTAATAGAAGAGATAGAAGCAAATAAATTACAAAAAGAGATACGAGGGAAAGTCCACTCTCACATAGAAAAAGTAAATAAAGAATACTTTTTAAAAGAGCAATTAAAACAAATTCAAAAAGAATTAGGCACAGATACTTCTCGAGATGAAGAAATAGAAGAGTACCGTACAAAGTGTGAAGCTAAAAAATCAAAAATGAGTAAAGATGCATATAAAGAAATTTCTAAACAGATAGAAAGATTTTCTCGTATGCATCCCGACTCTTCTGATGCGTCTATGACGCAAACATACCTTGACTGGGTTTTAGAAATTCCTTTTGGTGCTATTGCTAAAAAATCGTTAAATATTTCAAATGTGGAAAAACAGCTTGATAAGGATCATTTTTCCTTAGAGAAGCCCAAAGAACGTATAGTTGAATATTTTGCTGTAAAAGAACTCTTAGAATTAAGGGGAATTAAAAATAAAAATTCTGCTGGTGCAATTCTTTGTTTTTCTGGACCTCCTGGTGTCGGTAAAACGTCACTTGCTAACTCTATAGCAAAAGCATTAAAGCGACCACTTGTAAGAATTGCGCTTGGTGGACTTGAAGATGTTAATGAGTTGCGTGGGCATAGACGTACGTATGTTGGTGCAATGCCTGGACGTATTACGCAGGGTCTCATTGATGCTAAGAAAATGAATCCAGTGATTGTCCTTGACGAAATAGATAAAGTTTCTCGCTCACAACGTGGTGACCCTACCGCTGCACTATTAGAGATTCTTGACCCTGAGCAAAATAGTGCATTTAGAGATTATTATTTGAATTTTAATATTGACCTGAGCGATGTTATTTTTATAGCAACAGCAAATGATGTTGGTAAAATTCCAACAGCACTTCGAGATAGAATGGAATTTATTCACGTGAGTTCTTATACTCCTCAAGAGAAGTTTGAAATTGCTAAACGCTATTTATTACCACAAGAATTAAAAAAACATGGACTGAAAACGAGTGAATTAAGTATTTCTAAAGCAGCTTTAAAAGAGTTAATTCATAGTTATACTCGCGAGGCTGGTGTACGTAATTTACGTCGTAGACTTGCAGATATGAGTCGTAAAGTTGCAAAAAATATTTTAGAAAATTCAAAACATGAAAAAGTTTCTATTAGTTTAAAAAATATTAAAGACTTTTTTGATAAATCTGTTTTTGAGATTGAAAAAACAGATAAAATTCCAGTAGTTGGTGTTGTAAATGGTCTTGCTTGGACCGCAGTTGGTGGAGATGTTTTAAAGATAGAATCTATTCGTATTAAAGGGAAGGGAACATTACAGTTAACAGGTAGCTTAGGCGATGTTATGAAAGAATCAGCAAGAATTGCTATGAGTGTTGTAAAAACTTTAATAGACACAAGAAAACTAAAAATCGATATAACAAATGTTCCTTTAACATTTAAAGAAAAAGAAGACAAGGTGAAGATGGATCCTAGTGAGGTTTACAAGCGCTATGACTTACATATTCATGTTCCAGATGGTGCAACACCTAAAGATGGTCCAAGTGCTGGTATAGCAATGGTAAGTGTTATTGCATCAATCTTAAGTTCTAAAAAAATTCGTTCAGATATCGCAATGACAGGTGAAGTTTCTTTAAGTGGAGATGTTCTGCCTATTGGCGGGCTTAAAGAAAAACTTATCGCTGCACATAAGGCTGGAATGACACGCGCACTTATTCCTGCAAAAAATTATGAACGTGATATCGAAGATATTCCAGATGAAGTAAAAGAAAGTGTTGAAATCATAGGTGTGAAGAGAGTAGAAGAAGTCTTAAAATATATTTTGGTTTAAATAAACGAAGCTATTTAAATTAAGATAGCTTCTATTTTGGAGAGTAATTCCTCTTTTCTAATAGGTTTCATTAAAAAAGCATTTGCTCCAAATTCAAGTGCTTCACCTTTTTTCGTTTCATCAGTTGTCAATACAATGATAGGCACTTTACGTAAGTTATCATCTGCTCGAACAACCTTAAGTACATCTATTCCACCCATAATTGGCATTATTATATCGAGTAGGACGAGGTCTATATCATCGCGTGCTTTTAACTGTGCAATAGCATCCGAGCCATTTTTCACTTCGATAACCTCATTTACATGTTGTGTCCGCATAAGCATTGAGCGTAGAAGTTTTAAGTTGATTTCGTCATCATCTACGGCTAATACGATTAATTTATTGTGTAGCACTGCTGACATCCTTAAATATATTTTGCAAATAAAGTTCTTAAAAGCTCTTTATTAATTGCATTGTCAATAATTTCATCAACATAGTTTATATCTTCCATGTCATCTGTCGCATCACTTGAACTCATAAGAATAAGTTTTGTGCTAAGGCTTGTTTTACTTCTTAAAGACTGTATGGTATCGAAAAATTCTTTGAGATTCATTTTCTCATAGTCTTTATCAAAGAGTATCGTTTTATAGATATTTGCATTTATTTTTTGCATTAAATCTTCTGTAGATGATACAGTGTCATACGTATACTCGAGCGAATTTAAAATTTTTGTATAAAGCTTCGATTCAAAAGCAGTTTTTTTAACAAGAAGTATATCTGCCTTATATGTATCTTTGCTTAGAATATCTTCTTCTTCTTGTTCTTCTTCTATAGTCTTAAGCGGAGGCTTAGATATATGTATTTTTTCATCAAGTGCATCAAGATTTACATTAATGACTATATCTTCTACACCATCAACGATATCTAATCCAACTTCATTTTTTACAAGGGTATGGATTGATTTTTTAGAAGTAGATTCAATCTCCTTTTCTTCTTTTTGCACAATGAAACGGGATAAAAATTGGTTGAGAATTGCTAAGATTTCATCACGAACCAAAGGTTTTGTAGTGTACTCATCAAGACCTGAGGCTATAAACCTTTGTCTGTCTCCCTTGAGTGCATTTGCAGTAAGAGCAATGATTGGTACATGTGGTTGTTTATAATCATGTTCATACTCTAAAATCTCTTTTGTAGCTTCTACGCCATCTAAAAAAGGCATTTGAATATCCATAAATATTAAATCAAAATGTTCATCTTTTCTTTTTTGAAAAGCTTGAAGTCCATTACTTGCTAAACTCACCTCAAGACCAATATCTTCGAGTGTTCTTTTTATAAGTTTTTGATTTATTATATTGTCTTCAGCGACAAGAACCTTTGCATTAAACTTCGAAGCATTGGAATAAAACTGTTCACGACTTGTTATTTTGACTTCTTTTGGAAGAAATTTACTTGCATGGTAGGTATTAAGAAGTAAATTAATTTTAGAATTATTGAGTGGTTCATAAAGCGTCTTAAATATATTGAGTTCAAGTGCATCTATTTTTCTCATATAGGTAGCTTTTGTGAGTAAAACTAAGTCTTGGGGTTGCTTTGAGTATTTTACTAAATCGTCTTCTGAGCAGTAGTCATAATCGATAAATAGAAGATCATAATCTACTTGAGAACGTAATATTCTTAGTTCATCATGGTTATGAAAGAGCGTATAATTGACACCATAAAAGCTAAGATATTTCTCTAAGTAGTCCGCTTGATTTTTTGGTTTTTGCGTATCTTTTAAAACAAGCGCATTAATATTAGAATAGGTGTCTTTATTTGAATCCCGTAAATTTTCTACAGATTCAAAACTAAGTATAAAGAAAAATGTTGTACCTTTTCCAACTTCACTATGTAAGTCGAGTTGTCCACCCATAAGGTCAATAAATTTACTCGAAATAGTAAGCCCTAGACCTGTACCACCATATTTGCGAGTAATAGAGGTGTCTGCTTGTCCAAAAGCTTCAAATATTTTATTTTTTTGCTCACTTGTTACACCTATACCACTGTCTTCTACTTCAAATTTTATACGTGTTTTCCCTTCTATATCTGAGTGTAGTTTTGTAATGACGACGTTAATATAACCTGAAGAACTTGTGAATTTAACAGCATTTGAAAGTAAGTTTATAAGAACTTCTTTGAGTTTTGTAGGGTCACCTTTAACGGCATCTTCAAGAGAAGGATCTATGTAACAACCAAGGTCAATATGCTTTTCA
>NZ_JAEMVA010000050.1 GCF_029215955.1 Sulfurimonas sp. SAG-AH-194-I05 | reverse complement strand
GCATTCTCTTTCTTTTCTATAAAATCTTAGATATATATTAGTTGTTTATGAGAAGGGTTATGTATACAAAATTGGTGCGACCGGAGAGATTTGAACTCTCACACCCGTAGGGCACTACCCCCTCAAGGTAGCGTGTCTACCGTTCCACCACGGTCGCACTTTAAAAAAAAAGGTGTTAGCCTCAAAGGACTAACGAGGGGTATATTTGGGTTAGTCTAAAAGACTATCCTAAATATGGGTTAGCGTATAAAGCGATTAATGCAATAACTAGTGCATAAATAACTTGTGCTTCGATCATTGCAAGAGCGATGAACATTGTAGTCATTAGTTTAGCACCAAGACCTGGGTTACGTGCAGTACCAGCGATAGTAGCAGCAGCAGTATGACCCATACCGATAGCTCCACCAAGAGCAGCAAGACCAAGACCAAGACCAGCAGCGATCATTGAGTACGCTTTAAGTGTTTGGTTTGCAACATCACCATCAGATGCCATTGCAGCAGTAGCAAGAGCTAGCATTAAAAATAGAACTTTTTTCATAAATTTCTCCATAATAAATATTTGTTTTACAAATTTTTTCGGATAGCGTAACCAAATTCAAAAGAATTTAGCAACCAATACATAAATGCAATGATTTCCCTACTAAAAATTGATTCGGAATTATAACTAAATATTTATTAAGACAAATTAAAAAAAGAAAATTCTCTTACAATTCAAGTAAAACAGTATCTCTTCTTGTAGATTCGAACTTCTTGCATCCACTTTCAAAAGCACCACCCTCACCTACTAAAATACACTTATGCTTCGCTCGTGTTATAGCTGTATAAATCAACTTAGTATTATGCATAATAAAGTGAGAAAAAGTCATAGGAATTACTACTATGTCGTATTCCATACCCTGTACCTTATGAATAGTTAAAGCGTAAGAAAGCATTAAATATGCCTTAATATCAGAGTATTCATAGACAACAACCACATCTTCATTTGGATAAAAAACATACACTTGCTCATCATCTTCTTCTATCTTGAAAAGAAGTCCACTCATTCCATTAAATATACGTCTTTGGTTTGAATCTTCACCCATTTTAAAGCCATCGCCACTCCATGAAGTCATGTTTTCATTTTTCGTATGTACAACCTTATCCATTAAACGAAATTCTCCTCCACCTTTTTTTACACATTTTTTAGGGTTAGGATTAAAATACTCTTGTAAAACCTTATTTAAATTCGTAGTACCTAAGGTTCCACCTTTCATAGGCGTTATCACTTGAAAATAATTTAAGTACTCTTTTATTTGCTTATTTTTAAGTCTATACCTTGCTTTTTCTACCGATTCAACTACACGATGTGTAATCTCAGCAATAATCTCTAAAGAATTTTCTTCTCGTTTTTCTTTAAGTTCATCTGCACTTAAAGAATTACGCATTCCATAATAATTTTGCATACTAATATCTACAAACTCAAAATCATCGTATTCTTTTTTATAAAGAGGGACTTCACCTTTACGTATATCGTTCGCTATAAGCGTAATCGCTTGGTCTTCACTTTGTCTATATATTTTTGTTAGTTTAACTATGGGAACTAAATCTAATGTTAGCACATCACTTAGAACATTTCCTGCCCCTATAGGTGGTAACTGTGCATCATCCCCAACTATAATTAAAATGGCATCACGATTTACTTTCGCTAAAAACCTTGCAAATAATGTAGAATTAATCATAGAAGCTTCATCTATTAAAATCACGGAGTATGGGAAATCATCCGTTTTATCATGCTTGACTATAAGTGATTGAATTGTTGCACTTTCATACCCAGTAGTATCTGAAATTCTTTGCGACGCTATACCACTTAAAGCACAGGTCATAATCTCTTTTTTATCATACCTTGTATGTAACAAATCTAAAATACTGCGAGAAGTGGTACTTTTACCAGTTCCAGCATACCCCACAAGAAAAAGTATAGAAGCACCCTTATTTATCATCTCTACAGCTTGACGTTGCTGTTCACCTAGCTTTAAATCACTCTCGGCTAAAAATCCGTCCAAGTCTTTAACAAAACCACCTGTATTTTGTTTTGCCCGCTTGATGAAAGTATCGTATAAATACTTTTCTGCATCATAGAGTCGTGAGGGGGACAACCTATCGTTCTTCATTTGAACAATCTGCCCATCCATAACACGCTGTACTAAAATAGATTCATATACGTTATCATTCTCACTAAACATCAGTAAATCATTAAGTTCTGTAAAAAGTATACTTTTAGCTACACACGAGTTCCCTTGCTGTTCACAGTAGTTTAATAAAACATAATCCATAGCAGAAGCGATACGGTTTTCATCCGTTTTTTCTATACCCATCTTAAGTGCTAATTCATCTGCCCTTTTAAAACCTATGGAATGAATAGACGTGAGTACATAAGGATTGTCTTTTATTTTTCCACATGGATTATCAACATCTTTCATGGCCGTTGCTATTGTAGTTAAAAGAATGGGTGAAACATCAAAGGGGCTTAAAAATTCACCTAACTTTCGCATAGAGCGAAACTGCTTCCAAGAGGCTTGAATTTTATTTAAACGTTTTTCTTTTATACCTTTAAACTCTAAAAGACGCGAGATATCGTTATCTAAAATATTTATAAGTTCTTCTGCTCCAAACTTTTCTATCAATTCTGAAGAAAGCTTTTTTGTAAAACCCTTAATAATTTTATTTAAAAAGAAAAAAAGTTCATTTTGATTTACTTTAATTGTAGTGAACTTAAATGTTTTACCATATTTTTTATGTTCTTCCCACATGCCAGAAAGAGTAATAGCCGAACCTGAAAGATCTGCAACATCACTTTCATAGTACGTTCCACTTACCTTTTCACCAGTTTTTAGTACAGCAATGAAAAAGCCTTCATCTTCAAAAAGAATTTTATCTATTTGTCCTATGAGTGTTTGTATCATGCTAGTTTTCCTTCATATACTCGTAGTGCTTTTTGTGTTAAAGAAGATATAGGAGCATTTTCTAAAGAGTCGAGTGCAATCCAGTGTACATTCTTAGTAATATTTTTGAGACGATAGACTTTTACATCTAATCGAAAACGAGTAACTGAATGCTTAAATCCACCTATTAAATCATCTACATGTGGATTTTCTACGCACAGTAACTCTAGCATTCCTTTGTACATCCCCTTCGTCGATTTTTGCATCGCTAAAGAACCATTTTTCACATGTATTCCATAATGAAGTGTTTTATTTTCATATACGATATTCTTCTTTTTATAATACTTATCTGCTTCATCTTTACCCAAGCATTCCACATGCAAAGGACAAACTTTACATGTGGGATTTTTTGGTAAACAGACCATAGCACCTAAATCCATCAAGGCAAGGTTGTGCGCAGTTGGACTTTTTATATTTAAAAAGGCATCTGCTAAACTCCATAACTCTTTTTCTTTTGCATCCACTTTAGCAAAGAAACGGGCTAAAACTCTCGCTATATTTGTATCTACTACACTCACAATTTGTTTATATCCAAAACTACAAATAGCACTTGCCGTATATTTTCCAATTCCGGGAAGTTGCAGCAGTTCTTCTTTTGTTTTTGGAAGAGCACTCCCTACAAGTTGCGCTGTTGCATGAAGATTTTTAGCACGCCTATAATATCCAAGTCCACTCCACATGCTAAAGACATCTTCAAGTGAAGACGCAGCTAAAGACTTTAGCGTTGGAAAGCGTTTTAAAAATTGAGGATAATACGTAGCTTCTACGCGAGATACTTGTGTTTGTTGTAACATGATTTCACTAAGGTAAATATGGTAAATATTTGAAGTTTTTCGCCATGGAAGCTCACTTCGTGCATCCGTGCTATACCATAGAAGAAGACTTTTTTGTGCAGTTTGGAGTTTTTTATTTAACAAAGAAAACTCCTTTCATACTTGTTATTACTACAGTTTTTATGTTTTAACGCGTTCTAATCTCTCTGCTTCTTGTGCCTTATAAAGCTCTGCACATCCTTTAGAAAGTTCACGAATTTTCAACATATAGTTTTGTCTTTGTGTCTGAGAAATTGCTTTTCTAGCATCAAGTACATTAAAGGTGTTGGATGCTGCCATACACAAATCATACGCAGGTAAAGGAAGTCCTGCGTCAAGGGTTTTTAAACACTCTTCACATTTTGCAGTAAATTCTGCAAAAAGCATTTCAGTATCTGCTACTTCAAAGTTGTACTTTGAGAATTGAATTTCACTTTCTTTATGAACATCACGATAAAGAGTTTTACCGTGCTCATTTTCACCCCAAACAATGTCAAAAATAGTATCTACTCCTTGGAGGTACATTGCGAGTCTTTCAGTTCCGTATGTAATTTCAACTGCCACAGGATTGCATTCTATACCACCTACTTGTTGAAAGTATGTAAATTGTGTAACTTCCATACCATTTAACCACACTTCCCAACCAAGACCCCAAGCACCTAGTGTTGGCGATTCCCAGTTATCTTCCACAAAACGAATATCATGTTTTGAAACATCAAGACCCAGATATTCTAAGGATTTTAAATAAAGTTCTTGAATATTATCGGGTGATGGTTTTATAAGTGCTTGAAATTGGTAGTATGAGCCAAGTCTATTTGGATTTTCACCATAACGTCCATCAGTTGGACGACGTGATGGAGCTACATAAGCGGTAGCCCAAGGAGTAGAGTCGAGTGAACGAAGAAAAGTAGCAGGATGAAAGGTTCCTGCACCCGATGAGATATCATAAGGCTGTACGATATTACACCCTTCATTCATCCAAAATTCTTGTAGTTTTAGTAACATAGCGCTAAAAGTTATCATAGTTCACCTTAGAAATTAATTGCGAAATTATAACTTATATTTTATCACTAGAACTTAAAATCAACACCTACTCGAATGAATTTGTTTTTTGCAGTACTTTTTGGTTCTAAGAAACCACCTACTGTGTTTGATTTTTTAATTTCTTGTTTTTCAAAAGTCATTGCAGCAAAAAAATCTATTCGGTTGGTATATGCAAATCTCACAGGTATACTAATTTGAGAAATATCAGCTCCACCAAGTGTAAAGTTCAAAGATGGACTCGATAAACTCATTTCAGTATTCATACCAAACTGGTATTCATATGCTACACCAAGTTTTAATCTACTTGTAACATTATAGTTTGCAAAAAGCTCCGTTCGTATAGAATTCCATGTATAAATTTCTAACTGCGTAGCACTTAAACCTCTGTCCCAAACTCTATGTCCAATTCCGATGCCATATCCAAGTTCAAGAGCATTAGTAATCATAAGATTATGTTTAAAAGATACTTCATAGTCTACTAATTTATTTTCTGTAACAGATAAGAAGCTTCCGTAAGGATTTCCACTTCCTAAAATAGAGCCAACATATTGTGTGCTACCTTGGAGCATCATTAGGTTTGCATTAATACGCATATGAGAAGAAGGTGTTTTTCTAAACACATAATCAAGACCAAGCTCAAAACCATTTAAATCGCTATAGCCAGATTTTTCACTATCAAGTATAAGGTTTGCATCATCATATTCTCTATAATCCATACTCATTCCAACTAAGGATGTAGAAAGGGTAAAATTACTTTTACTATTGTAAACCTTATTTTGAGCGCTAAGGCTCCCTATTGTAATAAATAATACTACCACGAACTTTATAACATTTTGCATATTATATCTCCTATTGTTTTATGTAATGAATTTGCGACTACTTGACATTTTACTTTCAAAAGAAAACAGATATTCTTTCTACTTTGGGGTGTTAAGCACTCATAATTTCCCATACCTTTACTAATCACTATATCTGCAGAATCAAATAATTCTTTTGCATGTGGAGATGCACGATTATAAGAAAACCCGGGAGTATTTACTCCACTATCAATTAAATTACATAAAGACGCAAATCCAGCTTCTTTTGCTTCTTTCATCGTTACATCATTTATAATAGGTTTACCTCGAACAAAATAACTATATGTAGCATGTGGAAATAATTCTTGGAGTACTTCTATAAACATATAATCAAAAATATGTTCGCCTACATTATCACCTAAAACGACAACATTTTTAGCATGTGAAAGTTCTTCACGTAATTTTTCTAAATCATTACGAGCAAAATCTGTTTGAAAAACCTTCGATAACTCTTCTGTTAAATCAAATTCTACGGCTGCTGCTAAGTCAATTACATTTCCTGCAACTGCTATTTTTGTAGCAGTTAAAAGTTTATCGTTACTTTGTCTTAGTTTCTCTTTAAGTAAAGGAATAAAAGCAAGTGCTTTTTGTGTCGACAGTTCCTTTACCTCATCATATAAATCTTCTTTATTGGCAATTTCTGCCATTTTCTCATACACATAGGATGCTATTTCCGGAGGGTTATGAGAAAAAGAAAAGTCTTTACTTAAGTTTTCTACTGAAGATAGTAAACTGTTAGTAAGTGCTTCATCTGCACCAAGAGCATTTGCAACTTTTGCGCTTTGGTTTATGATGCAACCAACACATGCTTCATCTATATTCATTTATCGGTATGTTCTTCTATGGCTTTATTCCACATGAGTTTATATTTTCTTCGCATAAATTCTACTTCTTGTTGGGAGAGTTTGAGTTGTTCTGTAAATGTAGCTATTGTTTTTCTGTCTTCATCATAAAGTTCTTGCAAAGAGTTAAGTGCTTCTTTTAAAAATGTATTTTCAACTTTTACAGCTTCGAGTGTTTCATCTTTTGCATCAAGTACTTTTTCATGAAGGTTAATAATAGTGCCAATAGTTTTTTCAATAAACTCTGGCTGAACAACCAGTTCTGAAGTATTTCTTTGGGCTAATTCTGCAAGTTTTTGAGGAACAACCGTAGAAGTTCCACATGAGGGATCAATTAAACGAACACCATCTTGTACTATTACTGTAAGTTTATTTCGCTCTACTAAATCATCAATAGCTCCAAGCGATAAACCTGTTAAATCACAATACTCTTCGTCATTCATCCAACTCATATTTTTCCTTTATTTTACTAGTAAACTTTATAAGTAAAATAATCTATTTCACTTATAAGTTAATAATAGTTTCTATCTCTGCAGAATCTATTTCAACTTTTTTAGCCTTTGCAATTCTGTCTTCTTTTAACTTTACAGCTAACTCATCATTCCCTAATGCTACTATTTGCATTGCTAAGTATGCTGAGTTAATTGCGCCTGCCTTTCCTATAGCTACTGTAGCAACTGGCATTCCAGCTGGCATTTGAACAGTTGATAAAAGAGCGTCGATTCCACTTAAAGCAGAAGCAGACATTGGTACACCAATAATAGGCTTCACAGTTTTAGATGAAAGTACACCAGCTAAATGTGCAGCCATACCAGCAGCTGCAATAAACACTTGCGCTCCTTTTTTCTCAGCATCAGCTATATATTTTGCAGTTCTCTCTGGTGATCGGTGCGCTGAAGATATTATCATTTCAAAATTCACACCAAATGCTTCAAGTGTGTCAGAACACGATTTCATTACTTCATAGTCACTTTTAGAACCCATTACGATTGATACAAATTTCATTTATTCTTTTCCTTGAATTTTACTAATGTAATTATACATTATTTTTTTGGATTTGTTCCCATTGTTACATTTGCAGGCACTCTTAAAAAAGTATATGCAGGCATAGAAGCTGGAAGAGTAATAGGGTTTGTATTACCACTATGTACAGCTTCTAAAACTTTTTTATTTTCTGCAAGTAATTGTTTTAACTGCATATACATGCGCCCATCTTTCTCATATATAGAACCGATTTCATTGTCTACTCTTTCAATTTTTGCGCCCTTTGGTGCCATAATTTCAAGTTCATCATGTGGAAGCGTTTTGTACTTACATAAAAAATGTGTACCTCCCTCAGTTACAACACCGCTTACTTGGTGTGTACCGAGTTGCATTGAAAAGTCTAAACTCTGCGTATCATTTCGCTCAAAGGGACGTGAAACTAGATATGCATCAGTATAACCACGATTTTGAAGAGACTGTAGTTCATACTGGTAACGCTCACTCTCAAATTTTTCATCATAATAATCATCAATCGCCATTCTATATGCTTTTGCAGTTGTCGCTGCATAGTATGCTGTTTTTGTACGACCCTCAACTTTTACAGAGTCAACTACACCGCTATCAAGAATTTCTTTCATATGTGATGCTAAATTTAAATCTTTTGCATTCATTATATAGGTTCCAACACCCTCTTCTTCTTCGAGTCTAAAGAGTGTTCCTGTATCAGGATTTGCTGCATATATTTCGTACTCAAAACGGCAATCATTTGCACATGAACCACGGTTAGGAACACGTCCACTTTGTAAAGTTGAAATAAGGCAACGTCCACTATATGCAAAACACATAGAACCATGCACAAAAACTTCAAGCTCTAAATTTGGTAATTCTTTTTTTATAGCTACTAAATCTTTTAATGAAATTTCACGTGCGGTAATAATTCTTGTAGCACCCATTTCATGGTAAATCTGTGCATCTAAAACATTCATTACATTTGCTTGGGTTGAAAGATGCAAAGGCATATCTGGAGCTAAGTCGTGGCATAGCTTTAAGACACCAGGAGTTGCAACGATAAATGCATCAGGATTTAAAGCTGCCATTGCCACAATATGTTTTTTTAAAAGAGAAAGTTGCGAGTTAAAAGGAAAGCCATTTATAGTTACATAAACCTTTTTTCCTCTCTCGTGTGCATATTCTATACCTTCAGCAAAATCTTCCATGCTAAATTCTTTACCTGAACGAATACGAAGAGAAAAATGAGAAACTCCACCATAGACTGCATCTGCACCAAAGTCAAATGCTATTTTTAATTTTTCAAGCGTACCTGCGGGGGAGAGTAATTCTACTTTTTTCATTACTGCCCGAATGTTGCTAAAAGAGCTTCTATATCGTCAGTTGATGCTGTGTCATTATGTGTGTCACCTGCAAGATGTTGCGCAGATGGAGCACGTTTGTCATCATCAACCTTGCCCTCAAATAATGTATTCATATACTTAGATAAAGCACGCATTACATTAATTACACGTTCGATTTTTTGACGGTGAATGTCTTGATACTGCATTATATCCATAACAGACATGATTGAATCACCACTGTTTTGCAGTATTTCTATCGTTTCATTTGTTTGCGTTAAAGCGTCATTATTTTTTTCTAACTGTTCTTTAAATGCCATAACATCTGGAAATTTTTCACTCAAAGTTGTAAAAAGTGTAACATTTGACTGAAGTATATTTACTACTGCTGCTAAGTTTTCTTCTTTTTCCATTAATTCATTACTTATATTTTCAATAATATCAAATATTTCAGTAGCTTTTTCTTCACTCTCTTTTGTTACATCATCAAGTTGGTGTACCATTTTATTTTCTTCTGTTGCTGGTAATGGCCACTGATGCGAAGTCTCTTCGTTATAGCCTTCTGGAGTAGCAGAATCATTTTCTTCTTCTGTTTCGTCTTCTGTTTCGTTTGAGATTTTTTCGTCTAAAATCTCATCATCAAGAGCATCTATTTCATCTGTTGCGCCATCCATTAAAGCGTCTAATTCTTCTTGAGTCATTATGTTAGTATCTCCAATTATAATAGAATATAAGTATTGTAATTAATTATTTATCACTATAATAACATAAATATATTAAACAGAAATGAGAAATAAATGATTGTTGACTTACATAACCATACTGTCCTTTGCAACCACGCCCAAGGTACTATAGACCAATACATTGAAAAAGCAATAAAAGAAGGAACAAAAATATTTGGTTTTTCCGAACATGCCCCTATGGAATTTGACCCAAAATACCGTTTAGCTTTCTCGCAAATGCAAGCGTATGAAAACTCGATTTTACATGCGCAAAAGAAGTATAAGGACAAAATCGAGATTCTACTTGGCTATGAAGTTGATTATATAGAAGGTTATGTTGACCAAAGAGTTCTCAATGCTAAGGTAGACTACCTTATAGGCTCTGTTCATTTTATTGATAAATGGGGTTTTGATAACCCTGAATTTATTGGAAAATATGAAGATGAAAATATAGATGAAATTTGGCAAAAATATTTTGATGCAATAGAAAAAATGGCGCAAAGTGGATTCTTCCAAATAGTAGGTCACTTCGATTTAATAAAAGTTTTCAAATTCATGCCAAATACAAATATTTTAAATATAGCACAAAAAGCACTTGAGGCAATTAAAAAAGCTGATATGACTTTGGAAATTAATATGGCAGGCTACAGAAAACCAATTGCTGAGGCATACCCTTCAAGAGAACTTCTTGAAGCTGCATTTGCACTTGATATTCCTATTACTTTTTCTTCTGATGCACATGAACCTCATCAGGTAAGCTTATATAACAACGAGATTGTATCACTAGCAAAAGCTGTAGGCTATACTAAATGTGCTACTTTTAAAAATAAACAACGAAAAATGATAGAAATATAAGTTATTTATATAGTTTTAAACTAATTACGTTATAATTCGCTAAATTATTTAAATATAAGGCAATATAATGACAAAAATAATACTATTACTCTTAAGCATTTCTCTTATGCTTACCGCAAACAATCAACCTACTTCAGTGAAACAAAAAGTTATTGTTTCTACAATCGATTCAATAAACACTGAGAAACAAGCAGCAAGAGATACTTCACGTGAAGCAAAATTTGCAGCAAAAGCAGCGGCAAGACTAGCAAAAACAGAAAAAAGAGAACTTAAACTCAAAGCACTTAACGAAATGTTACTCAAAAAAGCTGAAAAAAGAAATTTAGCTACAAACGTATAAAAGGAAATATCATGAAAAAAATAACTTTAACAATAGCTCTAGGCGTAGGTATACTTACTACGTCATCTTTACTACTTATGGCTAATTCCACAGAAAAAAAAGTAGAAGCAAAAATTGAAGCAAAAGAAAAAATTGCCAAAATTGTAGAAACAACTAAAGTTGAAGCTACTCCAGTGGTTACAAAAGTTTCAAAGACACCTACAGTTGAGACAAATGCAACTGTGCAAAAGGCCCCTCAAACTCCAAAAGTAGAAGAAAAACCAGTAGTTAAAAATGAAGTTGCATTACAAAAAGAGATTCTTACAAAAACTGTTGTAAAAGAAGCTAAGCCTGTTGTAAAAACAAAAAAAGCTCCTAAAATTGTTTTAACAATACAAGAACAAAAAGAAGCAGCTCGTGAAGCTAAACTAGAAAAAAGAGCGAAAGAAAGACTTTTAAAAGAAAAAGTAAGAGAAGAAAAAATTCAAAAGCTTCATGCAGAACTTGAAGCAAAAGCAATTAAAAGAGAAAATGGGGAATAAGAGCTTTTCGCTCTTTTTCACTACTTAAAGGGAACCTTTCTTCCCACCATCGCTTCTAATATACGAAGTTCCTCATCTTTGTGCCCTTCCATGTCTTGCGTTATCTTAAGCATTTTTGGTGTTATCCATACCATGTTATGATGTGTTGCTTTCATGATTCTTGATGTACCATGTGCGCTCACATCTGTTTCACCATAGCATGTGCAAAAGTATGTTTTACCATCTTTTACTGCAGTATATGTACCTGTTCCACGAATTCCAGCAGTCATATTCGCTGTACTAACACCATGATTTCCTCCACCAAAAACAGCCATCACTCCACCATTAATAACATTGAGTACGCGTTTTTTTCCTAAAGTATCTAACGTAAACTTTGTATTTGGACGGACTAAAAAAGCATCTTTACCTACATTAAATCGTAAGGTAGTTTTTTTGTATGTCTCAATCGTATCACCTTGCTTAATAGTATCTATTTTTTCTAAGGCTATTCCATTTATAAGGACCTTACCACTACTCACTATCTCTTGTGCTTGTAACATTGTTA
>NZ_JAEMVA010000005.1 GCF_029215955.1 Sulfurimonas sp. SAG-AH-194-I05 | reverse complement strand
TGTATTTTTTCATTTTATAATGGAGCCAACGTCGTTCTAATTCATTAAGATTAAGCATTAATGAGTCCTGTATGGATAGCTGCCATCTCAATCATTTTATTCGAAATCTGATTTGTATCAATTTTTGATGGGTTGTTTTGCATATAGTTTATATATAAATCAAAGAGAGAATAGAGTAGTTTATTTGTTTGTCTATAGTTTCCATGTGTGAGCTTAAAGATTAAATTTATATTATTTGTTTGGAACATATTGGCACTGTCAAAACAATTTGCTTTCATTAATTTTTTTTGTATATATATTTTAAGTTCGCCTATTGATGCATTTTCTAATTCTATAGTTTCCCAAATACGTGTTTGAAAATGTTCTTTGGCAATAATATCTTCTTTTTCTGTTTTATGAAGTGTAATTACAAATTTTATTTTTCTTGTGTCTGATAGTAGGCGTATCTTTTCCATAAGTGGGGTGGAATAAAGTTGTGCTTCATCTAAAAGTACAATTGGTACATCATTAAATGATTGCAAGTCGAGAATTTTCATAAACTGTGTGAAGTTTAATTCACCATTGTATTTAACATTTAATAAGTCATGTGCAATACGCTTAAAAAATTCGTTATCATCAAGAATAGGTGTTGCTAGTAAATAAACTGTTTTTGTAGCTGACAAATCATGATGAAGTTTATTTAAAAACATACTTTTACCAGTACCTGGTTTACCATAAAGTAGAATCATTTTTAAGGGTTTATTTACAGAATCCTTGAGCGATTGATAAATACTTGAAACACGGTCCAGTTGTACATAATCTTTAGCGCTTACAACATCAAGAAATACGTCTTTAGAGTTTTTAAATATATTAGATTGCATATTTATATTACTTTATACTTCTATTTTTTAAAGTTTCTAATGTAAGGTCTTTTGGGCTAAGAATAGATTCCATGTAACTGCTGTAGCCTAAGTCTTCTAAAGAGAGAATATTGTTTTCTTTCTTAATAATATGGGGTTCAATTACAATTATTAATTCTTGTACTGTTTTGGATTTTTCTTCATATTTAAATAAACTTCCAAGGAGGGGAATATCACCTAAAAGAGGTACTTGATTTTCTTCATTAGATATTTTTGTACTAATAAGACCACCTAAAATTATTCTATTTCCATCTTTCACAGTGACGACAGAAGAAAGCTGACGTCTATTTAAATCGGGAGGCATTTTTCTATTTGTAGAATCCGTATTTGTTAAGTCTTGGGTGGTTTCTGATAATGAAGGATTGATTTTTAGTGTAATTGTTCCATCTTCAGATATCTCCGGCGTTATATCGAGTAAAACACCAGCAAAGACAGACTGAACATCTTCATTTTGTGTTGAAGTTGTACTTGTGCTTGCAATAGTATTGGAGCTTGTGATTTTATAAAAAAATTCTGTACCAACAGTAATAAGCGCTGGTTGATTGTTAAGTGTTAATACTTTAGGGTTTGAAATAGAACTCACTTCCCCTTGTGTTTTTAAAAATTTAATAACCTCATTTAAAGAAGCAGAACTTTTAAGAGAAATTATACTTGCAGAGTTTTTAAGTTGATCTCCAACAGCAGTAATAGTACTTGGATCAGTCCATCCTGTCACATTCTTTTTGGATATATAATCAGCTGCTAAAGAAATGTTTTGTAATTTATAAAGTTGTGACCAATCTACACCAGTGCTCTTACCTTGAGACATTGTAACAGATAATATTTGTACATCAATAAGAACTTGAAGTTGTACTTTTTTTTGTAGTCTTTTTAAATACTTTTTAAGTCGAGCCATTTGCTTTATTGTTGCAGTAACTGTGATAAGACCTGCATTTTTATTTATAATTGGTGCATCGGCTACATAATCATCATGTGGTCTATTTATCACTGATTGAAATTCTAAGTCAAGTTCTTTCCAAAATGTTACTTCATCTGTTGATTGTATTTTAATACCTGATTCTGTGCTCGATCCACTACCACTACCACCACCTGTGCTTCCTGTTGCCGTTGTAGATAGAGTTGATGATGCTGTTGATGATGAACTGAGTGTAATATCAGTACTAGCATTACTTGTTCTTTGTGATAAAATATAATCAATGGCTAGAATCTCAGTTACAAGATAAGAAATTGTTAAAATATTACCCTCTAGACGATAAGAGAGATTATTGTGGTTGAGAATAATATTGAGAACTTCATTGATAGTAAGATCTTTTATATGTGTTTTACTGAGTCTTGATTTTAAATACTCTTTTGTCTTTTTATCAGATGCAATGATTGTAAATTCACATGCGTCACTAAGTTGTTCTATAAAATCTATAATTTTAGTATTTTTAGCTGAACTAATATTAAAGAGTTCGTAAGAACAATCTGCATGCAGTGCATGTGAAAATAATAAACTTATTGAAATGCTATAAAATGCTGAAGTTAGTATTTTCATTTCTCTTTCCTAGTAATATTGATTTTTTTATTTGATGTATGTATGGATAATGTTATTTTTGTCTTTTTGTATTGGAGAATAACATTTTTTCTATTTACTTCAGTGAGTTTGTATTTTCCTACTTTACTATAACGCTTATACCATTTTCCATTTATAAGTGCAGATGTATTAATAATGGCTTGGAGTTTAAAGGTTTTTTTTGTTGTGTTGTACTTCTTCGCTCTCTTTTTTGAAGTTCTATTACGAGTTGCTTTTTGAGAGTTAAAATTTTTACTTATTTGTTTCTTTTCTTTTTTTAAAAATGTAAAGGGGCTTATTACTTCACTTATATTTTCTTTGCTAATTCCTTCTCTTGAAGGTTTAATAGCTTTAATTTGCTCATTAACCCAAGAAAGCTCATTTGCGATAAGGAGTGAAGTTAAAAGAATAAAAAATAAAGTTTTCATTAGTACGTAATCCCCCAAACAGAAAGATTAAAATCACTAATAAGAGTTTCTTTAGCTTCTATATTAAAGGAGTGTAAATCTACGACTAAATCACTTTGTTCAAGTGTATTAATAAATTGAATTGTATTTATATAAGGTGCTTCAGTTTGGATGTTTATATCGAGAATATGACCAAAAGTAGCATTTGTTTTAGAATAAGTATTTGTTAAATTTAATATTTTCACATGGTTTGCAAAAGCATTCTTAGAAATAGAATGAAGGTACTTGCCCCATGTTTTTTCATTATACACTAATGAAGAAATTTCTTCAATTTTATTTTTGATATATTGGTTGTTATCTTTATAACTTATAATTTGTGATTGTATTTTTTTTATATCATTTTCAAGAGTTGTAATTTTTAATGATGGATTGTATTGTAAGTATTTTTTATCATTGTCGATATTTGTTTGAACAGACATTACTTTTCCCCTTGTTTCATTGAAATCAGCTTCTGCAGTTTCCCAAAATAGAAGGTAAGCAAAAGCAAAAATCATAGAGAAAATCATAATATATGTCATATATATGTCTTTTTGTGACTTTTCTTTAAAGGATTCATCAATATCATGGAGGTAATTTTCAAAATTCATAATCATAATATCTCAACTTTTAGTTCACTAAGGTACATATTTTTCTCTTCATCATAGAGAATTTGTTCAAGTGAAAATTTAAATTTTTGTGCATACTTTTTTGTTAAATATTCTAATAAATTTGTGATTTTTTTATCTTTATTTGTAATGATGTGGAGTGTTAATACTTTTTTATTAGCAGTTTCTGTATACTTTATTTTTTCGATTTTAATTGCATATGTATTAAAGTCTTGTACTAAAAAAGTTATAATTTTTGCTTTCATTGGATAGTTTACTTTAACCTCATGGATTTGCATAAGGGTATCTTTTTTAGATGTATAATCAAGCTCTTCTTCTTTTAAGAGAACTGTAAATTCTTTTTTCTCTTTTTCTTTTGCGCGTATAGTTTTTTCTCGTATAGTTTTTTCATTATGTACTGTTGAATATTCACTTTGTAAAAGGTTATATTGTATATCTTGCGCATAAGATAAAAACCAGTAGGATACAGGGTATATAAATGCAATAATTAATGAAATAAGTGTAAGAATAATAATTTTCCCACTTTGTCTATGTATAAATTTTGGAGGTCTATGAAATGATGAAAAATTACATAAATATTTTTCATCATCATCTAAAGTAGCATTTAAATGCATTAAGGAATGGATTTGATCTACATATATATTATTTGATTCAAAACCATAGTCGAAATCAAAATCATAAGATTCTACCTTTAATTCAATCTCTGCTATTTCATAAAGTTTTGATTTACAATTAATCTGTGAACCAACATAGAGGTGTTCTATTTTTTCAATTTCAAAGGCTTTTTTAGCATAATTTAAAATACTATCAATATCTTGAAATATTTTTTTATAGAGTTTAAATATATATGTTTTATATTCACTCGTTGTATGCTTTAAGCTTTCTTTAGACAAAAATGTAATGAAATCTCGGTACGATACTTTTTCACCATAAAGTTCACAAAATATTTCATGCATAGATGTGAATGAGTATTTTAAAGACTTCGTATATATAAAGTCTTGTTTATCATAAATACTTAAAAAGGCATCATTTTCTTCAAAATAAATAAAACAATGTGCTCCTTTATTTCGTATGATTTCTTTGGAGTAAAGTGCTTTTATAAGAAGAGGAGTAGGTGTGATTATATCTATATACTTCATTGAAGAAAGAGAATCTTTATAGGTTTCTTCAAGTTTTTCAGGGTCAACAAGAAAAACTTGAAGGTGTCTATTCTCGTCTTCTTTATGGTTAAATGTTTCAATGTACTGTATACGATATTCAATAGCTTGGTCTAAGCCAAGTTCATCATATACCTTAATATTAATAGTGTCAAGAAGGTCCTCATCTGCAATATTTTTACTTATTTCAAAGTTATTATTAATATAGTCTTGTGTATTTAAATAAGAAGTTACGTATTGTGTTTTACTATACTCTGGAGATTTGTTTTCTGTTAGAAAGTTTGATGTATTGTTAAAATAGGTTTTATTATATGGATTAACAGAAATGACACTTGTAAAAGATGCTTTTTGCGTTTTACTCATAGTTATATCATCCTATTATGTAGTTAATCCACTTTTGGTTTATTCTATCGGAATATTGCTTAAACTTATTTCAAATTACTTTTCTGTAAAGATTTTAAACGAGGAATCTTCATGTATTGTAATCATTAAGACTTTGTCTCCTACAAATTCAAAGCTGTTTGATTTATACTTTTCTTTAAATGTAATTACGAAAATATTTTTGCTGTCAGGATAGGGCACAACGTTTATACTATTAAAAATAATTTGTTTGCTCTCTTGTTTATTAAAAATACGTGTTTTATATTTAATGAATCTATCATACTTCATTCCATCATCTCTAATAAAGTCATTAGAATAAAATGAAAGATATTTTTGTGTATCATTATACAACCAGCTATAACGCCATTCATAAAGATTTGCAAGTATTTTAGCTAAAACTTTTTTTGAAACATTTTTTGGTGTTTGGTTTGGAGAAATAATAAGTAATGTATTTGTAATATCAATATTTTTATCAAGGCACTTAATATTTGAATTATTAATTGCAATACATCCTTTTGTATATTCATCCCTTTCTTGTTCTGTTGGTAGTCCATGTATCCATATACCAGAACCATTTTTACCACGGTATTTATCATAGGTATTTGGGTAAGATGTTACAAAAGCTAGTGGTCCATAAAAAGAGTCAAGCTTATATATTTTTTGTGTTAAGTTATAAACTCCATGTGGTGTTTTGAGGTCACCTTCTTTATTCTTATCACCTTTGTTTTCTCCAGTAAAAGCACTGAATTTTTTTAAAGTTTTAAAATTTTTATTTTCATCCTGTTGGTAAAGGTTTAATGTAGCTTCATCCTTGTCACAGACTAATACTGAATTATAGGATTCTAGGTAACCAAAAGAAGTGTCTTTATTCTTTAAATATTGTGTCCAATAATCTTTTTTACTTAATTCAAAGTCCATTTTTTTTTCAATATTTAAGAAGCCATTCTCTCTGTATTGTGTTAAAATAGGATTAGCATAGAGTGACAAAGTAACAAAAGAAAGGAAAATAACTTTATTTAACATGATCATAGCCTATCTCTTTGAGAAAGTTTACATCTTTAGTCCATCCTTTTTTAACAAGTACCTGAAGTTCTAAAAAAGTTTTTTTACCACTCAATGTTTCTATTTTCATTCTTGCATAGGTACCAATGCGTTTAATAGAATCGCCACCTTTACCAATTATAATACCTTTTTGACTCTCTTTTTCAATGATAATAGTCGCAAAAATCTTATCTAAATTTTTGTCTTCATCAATAGAATCAATAATTACATCAGATTCATAAGGTACTTCATCACTTACATTTTCAAAAATTCCTTCACGAATGAAACCAGCATAAATATCGCGAACAAGTTCACTTGTTAAATTTTCCGGATCATAGAGGTATGGTGATTCTGGAAGGTATTTTGAAATTACTTTAAGTAAATCAGCATGTCCAACTTTTTTTGGAATTGCAACTGGTATGAGAGCTTCAAATTGATCTCCATATTGGTTATACGATGCAATGCATTTAAAAAGTTTTTCTTGTTTTACTTGGTCTATTTTACTAATAACAATAATATGCTTGACTTTTTTCTTATTTAATTTTAAAAATTTTTCATAATGTTCAACACTGTCTGTTACAGGAGCTAAATAAACGATTAAGTCACAGTCACCCATGGCTTTGAGTGCTTCATCAAGCATGAATTGATTGAGAATTTTCTCTCGCTCATGTAAACCTGGAGTATCAACAAAAATTATCTGTGTTTCTTCATGCATAACTATAGCGTTAGAACGGCGTCTTGTTGCATTTGCTTTTTGAGAAACCATAGCAATTTTTTCACCTAAGAGTGAATTCATTAGTGTACTTTTTCCTGCATTAGGACGCCCTATTAGAGAAACAAAACCAGCTTTAGTCATGGAGAAAACCTTTTATAATATATATCGTGATAAATCGTTATCTTCAACAATTTCATCAAGTCTTTCATGAACAAATTCTGCTGTAATTGTATATTCTTCACCAGAATGTTCATCTGCATCAAAACTAATCTCTTCAAGTACATTTTCAAGAACTGTATGGAGACGTCTCGCTCCAATATCTTCAGTTAGTTCATTTGCACGATGCGATAGTTTTGCTATTGCTTTAATTGCTTCATCTTCAAAAGCAAGTTTCATGCCCTCCACACCTAAAAGTGCTGTATATTGCTTTAGCAGAGAGTTTTCTGTTTGGGTTAGGATTTTATAAAGAGTATCTTCGGTAAGTGATTCTAATTCTACTCGAAGAGGAAACCTACCTTGAAGTTCAGGAATTAAATCACTTGGTTTGCTTACATGAAAAGCACCAGCTGCAATAAAAAGAATATGGTCGGTATTTATAACGCCATATTTTGTAGTTACACTACTTCCCTCAACTATTGGTAGTAAATCTCTTTGCACACCTTCTTTACTTGGGTCGTTTCTTCCTTGACTCTTTTCACTTAAGGCAATTTTATCAATTTCATCTAAGAAAATAATACCACCATTCTCAGCACGTCGTAGTGCTTCAGCATTAATGCTTGTCATATCAAGAAGTTTACTACTTGCTTCGAGTTTTAAAATAGATTTTGCATCTTTTACTGTTACTTCTTTTTTGTTATCTTCTTTATTTATATTTGCAAAAATTTTAGAAAAACTCTCTTGAACCTTTGCCATTTCAGGTGGAAGATTTGTATCGTTAAATTCAACATTTATTTTATCAAACTCAAGCTCAATGATTCTCTCATCCATAGCTCCAGATTCTACTTTTTCTTCCATCACAGTAAGCAGTCTTTGGTAGTCGTCTTTTTTACTTTGACTTACAGAATCAGGAAGAGGAGGAAGAAGTTTTTCAACAATTCTATTGAGAACATAATTATCCATTTTATCTTGGTTCTCTTCTTCTTGTTCTGCTTTTACTATACTAATAGCGTTTACAACCAAGTCACGAATCATAGACTCTACATCACGACCTACAAAACCAACTTCTGTATATTTTGAAGCTTCAACTTTAACAAAAGGAACTTTCATCATTTTTGCTAAGCGACGAGAAATTTCAGTTTTACCAACACCAGTCGAACCAATCATAAGAATATTCTTTGGCATAATCTCATCTTGAAGCTCTTTATCGAGTTGCATTCTTCTATAGCGAGTTCGAAGCGCTAGTGCTATAGTTTTTTTTGCATTATTTTGGGCAATTACATATTTGTCAAGATAAGTGACAATCTCTTTAGGTGTTAAGTTCATTATTTAGTATCCCCTAAAGTAAGAATTTTAATATTATGGTTTGTATAAATACAAAGATCAGCAGCAACATTGAGACTTTCTTTTACGAGTTCTTCTTCATCAAGTGATGCATGTTTTTTTAAAGCGCGAGCAGCAGAAATTGCATAGTTACCACCACTCCCAATAGAAGCAATTGCACCATCCTCAGGTTCAACAACATCACCATTCCCTGTTAAAATGAAAATATGGTCATTGTTTAAAACAATCATCATAGCTTCAAGGCGACGAAGAACCTTGTCTTTACGCCACGCTTTAGAAAATTCTATTACAGATTTTAAGAGGTCGCCCTTTTTATCAGCTAAGAAATCTTCAAACATATCAAATAGATTAAAAGCATCAGCAGTACTTCCAGCAAAACCAGCAAGAATTTTGCCTTTTCCTAGAGTACGAATTTTTGTGGCATTACCTTTGAGAACTGAGTCTCCAAAAGTAACTTGACCATCTCCACCGATTACAGCTTTATTTTTTCCTTTATAAGCAAGGATAGTAGTAGCATCAAACATTAGTATTTATTCTCCTTGAACATCCACATGGAGTGTTGCATGAATTCCATGACCAAGTTTTAAGTCTAAGTCATGTTCACCAATAGTCTTAATTGCTACCTTATCAACAATATGCTTTTTATCTATTTCAATTGCATGTTGTTCTTGTAATGCATGTGCTACTTCATCTTTTGTTATTGCCCCAAAAAGATGACCATTTTGGCCAAGTTTTTTAGTGATAATAATTTCAGCTTTATCAAGTTTAACAGCCATCTCTTTTAAAACAGCAACTTCGGCTTTTTCATCAGCAATTTTTTGTATTTCATCTGCTTTATGTTGTGCAATGATTTCTGGAGTCGCATGCTTAGCATACCCTTTTCCGATTAAGAAATTTTTTCCATAGCCATCTTTTACATCTTTAACTTCGCCAGACTTACCAAGACTTTTAACGTCTTTAATTAATAAAACTTTCATTATTTTATTTTCTCCCCACCGTAAGAAACGATACCGTGTGTAAGATTTCCTATTTTTGAATAACCCATGTCTCCAAGGATTCTTGCAACATGAGCACTTCTACTACCAACATGGCAATAAAGAATAATATTTTCATCTTTAGAAAGATTTTTTTCTTCGAGTGTTGGGAAAAAGCTACTTGTAGGAATTAAATGGTCAGCACCTTTGATGTGACCCATTTGCCATTCCATATCTTCACGTACATCAACAACACTAAAGTTTACCATTCCTAATTCTCTTGCTTCAAGAAGTGAAACAAGTTCATCACTGTCGAGTTCAGACTCATTTACAAGAACTTCACATTCTTCTTTTGTTAAACCACGAGAATGTGTATGGACAGCTTCACCAATTCCCATTTCTGCACGTTTAGCAGCAGCAAATTCAGGAGTACAAAAAATACCACAATGGCAAGCTCCAAGTTCAGGAATTTCTTTTTCAATAGCGGGAGTACAAGGACACGTTCTATTGTCAACACTTTGAGGTTTTCCATCAACTTCTTCAACCATAAAACATGGGCAAAATAATTTATTGTACATCATCTTGTTACGAGCAAGACCCATTTGTACACCCTCGTTTACTTCTGATTCAGGGTTATATTCCCAACCAAACTGATTGATAACTTTATCTGTAAATTTTATAGTTTTTTCCATTCTTTCTTGAAACTCAGGTGAATTCATGTCGATTTTAATTATGCTCATATAGTGTCCTTAATTTATTTAGTTTAAATTTATTGTATGTTCTTACGTTTTTTACCAGCGATGATTCTTCTGAGAGCATTAAGTTTAATGAACCCTTCTGCATCTTTTTGATTATAAACTTCATCTTCTTCAAATGTTGAATGTTCTTCTGAGTATAAAGACATATCTGATGTACGCCCTACAACTTCAACATTTCCTTTGTAAAGTTTTAGTTTTACTTCTCCTTGAACATACTTTTGTGTTGTATCAATAGCTGCTTGCATCATTTCACGTTCAGGGGAAAACCAAAAGCCATTATAAATGAGCTCTGCATATTTTGCGATCATACCATCTTTCATGTGTGCTTCTTCTCTATCCAAACAAATAGACTCGATAGCACGGTGTGCTTTTAACATGATTGTGCCACCTGGAGTCTCATAACATCCACGCGCTTTCATACCAACAAAACGGTTTTCTACGATATCTATACGTCCAATTCCATGTTTATTGCCGTATTCATTTAATGTTCTAAGCATTGTAGCTGGGCTTAGATCTTTTCCATTAAGTGAAATAGGATCACCATTTTTATACCCGATAGTAATGTATTCTTTTTCATCTGGAGCATTTTCTGGGGAGTTTGACCATAACCACATAGATTCTTCTGGTTCATTCATTGGGTCTTCTAAATGAAGACCTTCGTACGAAATATGAAGTAGGTTAGCATCCATAGAATATGGGCTTATACTTGGGTTACCATCAGCATCTACATGTTTTTGATCTATATTTATTCCATGTTCTTTGGCATAGGCTAAAAGCTTTTCTCTTGAATTTAAGTCCCATTCTCTCCATGGAGCGATTACAGTAATATCTGGGTTAAGTCCTAAATATCCAAGTTCAAATCGAACCTGATCATTTCCTTTTCCAGTAGCACCATGACTTACAGCATCTGCACCCATTTTATAAGCGATTTCAATTTGTTTTTTTGCAATGAGTGGTCGGGCTATTGACGTACCAAGAAGATATTCTCCTTCATAAATTGCATTTGCTCTAAACATAGGAAAAACATAATCTTTTACAAACTCTTCTTGAATGTCAAGAACAAAAATATTTTCAGGTTTTATGCCATTGTCGAGTGCTTTTTGACGTGCTGGCTCCACTTCTTCACCTTGACCTAAATCAGCTGTGAATGTGATAACTTCAGCTTTGTATTCATCTTGTAACCATTTAAGAATTATACTTGTATCGAGTCCGCCAGAGTAGGCTAGAACTACTTTTTTAACTTCTTTTTTCATATTAAAACCCTGTATAGTAAAATAATTGAAAGGATTTTACTCTAAAAGAGATTAATAAATGGTTAGGAATTGAGATGAATTTGTGGAATTTAAAGGAATAAAGGTAAAACTTTACCCCTTTGTGTCAAATAATATACCAGTTACTTCTAGCATTTTTGGTAAAAAGTCTGCTGCTTTTTCAGCTGGAAATCGTCGAATCATTTTACTTGTTTCTGATTCTATCACTGAAACATAAAAAATATCATCTGGATCTACTCCGAATTTGAGATTCGTATTCATTGGTGCTATTGCCTTGTTTAAATCATCAATGAGGTTATCCATTTGTGCTTTTGAATTAACCTGCGTGCTTGGTTTTGAAGCATTTTGGATATCTTCCACTAGATTTTGTGGTTTTTCAACTTGAACTTTAGTTTGTACTGGTTGCAATGAAACCTTTGGTCCTTCAATATTTACTTGAGTTTGTTGTTGCCTTACAGCATTTGCTATATCATTCATGACATACTCCTTAAGATTTGCATAAAAGCAAATAATATTATTGTTAATAAGGAATATCGACCAATAATAAAATAACTTTAATGATACAAAGAATAAGTTTTGTAAATTCTTTTTTTACGTTCATTACTTTAATTTATGCTACTCTTTCAAAGATGAAAAAATACACACAACTCCTAAGTACACAACCCATTTTAAAACGTTTATCAATTATTCAACTTATTGCATATTTTGGAGCATGGCTTAGTAATGTTGCTATTTATACTTTACTTTTAGAGATGAAGGTCTCTGTTTCAATTATTGGCTTTGTAGCGATGCTTCATTTTATTGCCGGTGTCTTTCAAGCACCTTTTTCTGGTCCAATAATAGATAGTATGAAACCAAAAAAACTTATGCTTTTGTTGCTTTTCATTGAGATAATTGTAACTTTTATGTTGTTATTTATACATGAGGTATCTGATTTATGGTTCCTCTACATTTTAATTTTTATTAAAATGGCAGCTGCGAGTTTTTACTTTACTACTGAGATGTCGTTATTACCTAAAATTTTGACTGGAGACAAACTACAAAAAGCGAATGAACTTCATTCGATTATTTGGTCACTTTCTTATACGCTCGGAATGGCTCTTGGTGGATTATTAGTGTATTTATTTGGTGTTACATTAGCCTTTGTCATAGATGCTTGTATTTTTGTGATAAGCTTTTTCTTACTTTATAATTTAAAAATGGACATTCGTTTAGAAAAATCCAAAGAAAGCTTTTTTCAAATGATGCGAGGAACATTTTCTTATCTTAAAGCGTATCCACATGCAATGCATTTGATGTTTGTGCATGCTTTTGTAGGTTTAACTGCGTTTGATGCACTTGTCGCTTTAATGGTTGATAAATATTATGGGGGCATAATAGCGACTTCTTTAGCCCTTGGTTTACTTCACGCATCACGTGCATTTGGACTTGTTTTAGGTCCTATACTCTTAGGCAATTGGATAAATAATAAACGGATAGTCTATTTGTTTTTATTTCAAGCCTTTGCCGTTGTATTATGGGCAAATATGATGCATAATTTCTATTTATCACTTATAGCCAGTGTTTTAGTTGGTTTATTTACTACAACACTATGGTCCTATACATATACACTTTTACAAAAAAATATAGATGAGAAATTTTATGGAAGGATTGTCGCTTACAACGATATGCTTTTTCTATTAATGGCTGCTTTTACATCATTTATGACAGGGTATTTAGCGAGTATAGGGTTTTCTTTAGAGTCTATTGCTGTACTCATAGCATGTGGATTTGCTCTTGGTAGTATTTATTATGCTTGGGTGTTACGTACACAAAATATTAAGGACATTTGTTAAATGAGTATTGCTATTTTAGGTGGAATTCTTTTAAATATAGGAGCATTTTTAACATATAAGGGCAAAATATATGAAGCAGTTGTTGTGTACTTGTTTGCAGATGTATGTTGGATATCCTTAGCATATATAAATAATGATTCCCTTGGTGCTTTCTTTATAATGAGTGGAACTGTTTTTGGATTTTTAGCATACTTAAAAATGAAAACTGGAAAAATGAATAAGAGTCTTGAAAAAGAGAACAAATAGTTTGCTACTATACGAATAAAAAGAAACCAAATGAAAACAATGCTATATGAATCAAAAGATGGTGCTATAGATTTAGCCACAATTACAAGACTGTATCCTGCCGCTGTTATAGAAATGTACGGTGAAGTAGCTGAAATGAGTTTAGAGTGGATGGAGAGTAATGCGGATAAAGTGAAACTATTACATTATGTTTTAGTATTTGACTTTACTCCTCTTAACGAAGAAGTAAAAGTGAAGAAGACCTTGTTATTTGATACCTACGAAGAGCTGATTGGAGTTATGACCGAGGTAGCACAATTTTTCGAGAACTGATTTTCATGAATAAAGAAGAAAGTAAAAATAAAATACATTTTTGTTTCTAAGATTAGGCTAAAATCTCTTTATGAATTTAGATGATTATATAAAAGCAGTAGAGACACTTAACCTTTACGCACACCATTATTATGTTTTGGATGACCCTATCACAACGGATGAGGTTTATGATATTTTATATCATAAAGTTGTAGCATACGAAAAAATAAATCAAAAAGATATACAAAGTAATTCACCTACTCAAAGAGTAGGAGATGCAATACGTGATGGTTTTACAAAGGCTTCTCACCTTTCTCGCATGTGGAGTTTAGAAGATATTTTTGACTCAAATGGGTTAGAAAGATGGCTTACTAAAACGTATAAACTTGACGCAAACATTAGTTTTTATTGTGAGCCAAAGTTTGATGGAGCTTCTTTAAACCTTATTTATGAAGATGGTGTTTTAGTTCAAGGTATAACACGGGGTGATGGAACTATAGGTGAACTTATAACACCAAATGTAAAAACGATACAATCTATTCCTCTTACTATTAAACATAAAGAACGTATAGAAATTCGTGGAGAAGTCGTTATTTTTAAAGATGAATTTGAAAAAATAAATCAAGCACGTTTAAAAAATGATGAAGCAGTTTTTGCAAACCCTAGAAATGCAGCAGCTGGAAGTTTACGACAGTTAGACTCGAGTATAACCGCATCTAGAAATCTTGTATTTCTCCCTTATGGTGTAGGTGAAAACACTTTAGAACATAAACTTTTAAGTGATAAAATGAACTTTATTTATGACTTAGGTTTTCGTAAGCCACCGAATTCTTCATTATGTAATGGTTTTGAAGGAATTGAAGAGATTTATAAAACCATGATTCGTGAACGTGAATCATACGCAATGATGCTTGATGGAATGGTAATCAAAGTAAATGAAATTTCTTCACAAATAGATATGGGTTACACAGTTAAAGTACCGCGATTTTCAGTTGCTTACAAATTTCCAGCAGTAGAAAAAATAACAAGAGTAAAAGAAATAATCCTCCAAGTAGGACGTACAGGTGCTGTAACTCCAGTAGCTATAGTAGAACCGACAGACATAGACGGTGTAGTAGTTGAACGTGCAACACTGCATAATTTTGATGAAATAGATAGAAAAGATATACGTATTAATGATAAGGTAATCATTTTACGAAGTGGTGATGTTATTCCAAAGATAATTAAAGTTTTAAGGCATGAGAGAAACGGAGATGAGGTAGCAGTTATACGACCTTCCACATGCCCAGTATGTAAAAGCGAACTTTTAGACGAGGGTGTTTTACTGAAGTGCCAAAACTTAGCATGTGAGGCTAGAGTTGTAAATGCTATTATGTACTTTGCATCAAAACCATGTTTAAATATAGATGGTTTAGGTGTAAAAATAGTTGAGGCTTTATTTAATGCAGGGTTTGTGAAAAATGTCACCGACTTGTTCGATTTAACGCTAGAGAGACTTTTATCTTTAGAAGGTTTTAAAGAGAAAAAATCACAAAATTTACTTAATGCTTTAGAAAATGCGAAAGGGTGTGATTATTGGAGGTTTATTAATTCTCTTGGGATTGAGCATGTGGGAGAGGTAGCTTCAAAAACATTAAGTGATCATTTTGGTTTTGCATTTGTAGAAGCTACAAAAGAGCAAATCATTACATGTGATGGAATAGGCGAAGAGATGGCAGAATCTGTCTTAGAGTTTGTTCGTGTAAATAAAGAGATAATTTTAAATTTACAAAATATACTCCAACCATTAGAACCTGTTAAAAAAGAAGAAGCGAAAGAAAATCCTTTTAAATCTAAAACAGTTGTCCTTACGGGAACTATGAGTGCGTCACGTGGGGCTATTAAAGAAGTACTTGAAAACTTAGGTGCAAAGGTATCTGGTTCGGTTTCTAAAAAAACAGATTTTTTAATTTATGGTGAAGATGCTGGTAGTAAGTACGATAAAGCAATGAAGTTAAATGTCACTTGTATAACAGAAGAAGAAATGCGAGAAATGCTCCATGACTAGACTCGATAACTATTTAGTTGAAAATGACTATATAGACAGTAGAAACAAAGCGCAGGCTCTTATTAAAAGTGGTTTAGTAAGTGTAAATAATAAAGTAATTAAAAAGAGTGCTTTTAAAGTAGAAGTAGGTGATACTGTACATGTGCAAGAACATGATGACTATGTATCACGAGCAGCATATAAACTCAAAGCATTTCTTGAAGAGATAAGTTTAAACGTAGCAGGCATGACAGCCTTAGATATAGGTTCATCAACAGGTGGGTTTACTCAGGTACTACTAGAAAAAGATATAAAAGAAGTAAGTGCAGTAGACGTAGGAAAAGACCAACTCCATAAACGCATAAAAGAAGATACTCGCGTGCATTCTTATGAAAGTTGTGACATAAGAAATTTTAAAAGTGACACAATATTTGACTTAGTTGTAAGTGATGTGTCTTTTATCTCTCTTTTGTATATTTTAGATGATGTTGATCGCTTAGCATGTGGAAAAATCATTCTTTTATTTAAACCACAGTTCGAAGTAGGGCGTGAGGCAAAAAGAGATAACCATGGTGTTGTTCTTGACTCTAAGGTGATTGAAGAAGCAATGTTTAGATTTGAAGAAGCCTGTGCTTTAAAAGAATGGATCTTGGTACAAAAATCACCTTCACAACTTACTGGTAAAGAGGGTAACTTAGAATACTGTTACTATTTTCAAAAGTAGATTGACTAACTTATCGTATTGTGATAATATAGCAATATGATAAAATCTTTTAAATGCAAGTACACAGAACAACTTTTTAATGGTATAAATCAAAAGAAATTTTCTCAAGCTGTAAATAATGTTGGAAAACGGAAGCTTGATATGCTCGAAGCTTCATATAGTGAGTCTGACTTAAGAGTACCACCTTCGAATCGCTTTGAATATTTAAAGGGTAATTTAAAAGGTTTTTGTAGTATCAGAATAAACGAACAGTTTCGAATTGTTTTTAAGTTTGAGAGTTCAAATGCTTATGATGTTTATATTGACGATTATCATAAATAAAAGGAGATTAGTATGCAATTAATAAGACCAAGTACTCATCCTGGAATCATTTTACGTGAAGAGTTTGCTACACCATTACAGTTAACACAGGCACGACTTTCTGAAGACTTACATGTGGGTATTAAAACATTAAGTGAGCTTTATAATGAAAAAAGAGGTATAACATCTTTAATGGCTTTAAAATTAGCAGAATATTTTGGAACGACTCCACAGTTCTGGATGAATCTTCAAAATGCATATGATTTATATAAAACATATGAGAAAGAGAAAAAAAATATTGAAAATATTGAACATTATGTTGCATAAAGGTAAAATAGATTGAAAAACTTAAATAATGTAACAGCTATAGCAATCGGTGGTTTTGATGGAATGCATGTAGGACACCAACAGCTTTTTTCACGACTTGGTGTAAATGGTTGTATTGTTGTTATAGAAACAGGGTATGCAAACTTAACACCAAAGCGTGAACGTGAGAATTTTTCTTCGCACCCCATAGAATACTTTGAACTAGATAGTATTCGCCAGCTGGATGGGAAAGGTTTTATTAAGCTTTTAAATGAGAAATTCCCAAAACTAGAAAAAATAGTTGTTGGTTATGACTTTCATTTTGGAAAAAATAGAAAATGTTCTTTTAATGATCTAAGAGAAATATTTGATGGTGAAGTAGTTGTTGTAGAAGAAGTGTCTCAACATGGGGATTCCATACATTCACATAAGATTCGTCAAAAATTGACTATTGGTGACATAAAAGGTGCTAATTCCTTTTTAGCACATAACTATACTATAAAGGGAATACATATCTCGGGGCAGGGTATAGGAAAAAAGGAGTTAGTTGCAACTATAAATATTGAGACCCAAGGGTATTTAATTCCTAAAGAGGGTGTATATGCAACACTTACACGTATAGATGATGAAGAACATTACCATCCTTCTGTTTCATTTGTAGGACACCGTGAAACAACGGATGGAAGTTTTGCTATAGAGTCGCATATTTTAGATGGTGAAGTAGTTTGTGATACTAAAGCAGCGATTAGCTTTGTTTCCTTTATTCGAAACAATCAAAAATTTGATACTTTAGATACACTGAAAAAAGAAATTAAAAAAGATATCGCAATAGCGAGTAAAGAATTAAAACTTCTTCAATTATAAAAAGAGATAAAAATGGCTAGAGATTACGTAATGAAAAGAGAATACCTCCAAGATGGCGAGCGTATGGAATTTGAGTTTGAACAAAATGAAAAAGATTTTATTGTTGATGAAATTCCACATGTAGAGTATAAAAAAAATAAGGGCAATTATTTAATCCTTCATATAAAAAAAGTTGAAATGACTACATGGGATATGATAGCTGTTTTTGCAAAATTTTTAAATATTCCAGCAGAAAAAATAGGCTACGCAGGACTCAAAGATAAACATGCAACAACAACACAGTATATTTCTGTTGAGGTAAAGTATGAAAAACTACTCAAGAAGTTTAGACATAAACAGATTCGTGTAATTGGTACACATAAACATAATCATTCAATTCGTATGGGGGATTTAAATGGTAATCGTTTTCATATTAAACTTTATGGAGTAAACGATATAGAAGCTGGACGTATTGACAAACTCTCACGAAAAGCACAAAAGCAAGGTCTCCCTAATTATTTTGGGTATCAAAGATTTGGTAGAAATGAAGACTCGATAGAACAAGCAAAGGCTATGATAGCTGGAGAAGACTTTATAGAAGATTCTAAATTAAAAAGGTTTTTAATTTCTATTTATCAGTCTGTCTTTTTTAATGACTGGCTTAAAGAAAGGGTTCTTTTAAGTCGAGAAAAAAATAATGGAAAGTATCTGCTTTTAGAAGGTGATATTTTTCAAACAACAGATGATGGAAAGCTTTTTACACCAAAAAAACTACCCCAAAAGGATTTTGAAGATGCTAAGGTGACTCCTACTGGTCTTTTATGTGGTAGAGATGTTTATCGTGCTCGTGGTGAAGCAAGAAAAATAGAAGAAAAATATGATGATGAGTTTCTTTACGAAAAAGGCTTACGACGTCCAGCAATTATTTTTCCAAAAGATATTGAGGCAAAGTATAATAAAGACTTTGGTGTGTATAGTATTGCCTTTACGCTTCCAAAAGGTTCCTATGCAACAGTATTTTTAGAAAATATTGCCAATAGAAACCTCAAAGCTAAGAAAATTAAAGAAAAAAAGAAGTAAATAATAATACCTTAAAGCAATTTTGACTATAATCACGTAATTTATTTTGAGAGAGGGAGTGCTTTAATGCCTGAATTATTTACTTTTGTAGGTTATTTTTTACCACATGACATGAGTCATGAAACACACAAAATCATTATATATGTTACCCATATGTTATTATCTGCTGGTATTGCTTTACTAATTGTTAGAACTGCAATGTCAAACCTTAAACTTGTTCCCACTGGAACGCAAAACCTTATGGAAGCTTACATCGGTGGTGTTCTTCAAATGGGTATTGATGTTATGGGGAAGGAAAATGCACGTCGTTACCTTCCTTTAGTAGCAACAATCGGTATTTTTGTAGCCATTGCTAACTTAATCGGTGTTATTCCAGGTTTTGAAGCTCCAACTGCATTTTTAGAGTTTGCTCTCACTTTAGCACTTGTTGTTTTTGTATACTATAACTTTGAAGGCATTCGTCGTCAAGGTGTTGTTAAATACTTCAAACACTTTTTAGGTCCAGTTTGGTGGTTATATTGGTTAATGTTTCCAATTGAAATCGTTTCTCATTTTTCTCGTCTTGTTTCTTTGTCTTTCCGTTTATTTGGAAATGTAAAAGGTGATGATATGTTTTTAATGGTTATTTTAATGTTAGCTCCTTGGTTTTTACCAATGATTCCATTTGCTTTATTAACATTTATGGCTTTTCTTCAAGCATTCATTTTTATGATGCTAACAACTGTATACTTAGGTTCTGCAGTAGTGATGGAAGATCACTAGACCAACGAATTTCCACATGCAAGAAAATAAATTTAACAGAATACTTAGTTTCTTGCTTGGGGCATCATGGGCAATAGTCTTTTTTGGTGCTCTTATAACTTTTAAACTTTTTGCAGTATTAGGTATTGCGATAGCATTTTTTGCAACAACAACGTACCTTTTCATTTCACTTTTTTTGATCTTAGGACTTGACGCATTTGCTGTGAATAAACAAAGACTTAACGAAGCAAAAAAACAAACAAAACTACTCGAGAAAATCTACACTAAACATACAAAATAACTACTACTTTTTATACCTAAGAGACCATAAATATTTTTTTGATATAATGATAAAAATATATTTTTAGGGTACTTTTTTGCAATACACAAACGAAGAATTAAAACAAAAAATCGATGAACTAAAATCAAAATTAGATGTGACGGTTGTTGCGCACTTTTACCAGCGTGATGAAGTTTTTGATATTGGTGATATAACAGGAGACTCATTAGAGTTAGCAATACGAACAAGAGATGATGACTCGAAGTTTGTTCTCTTTTGTGGCGTTGCTTTTATGGGACAAAGTGTAAAAGTATTGTCTCCTCATAAACGTGTTGTTATGCCTAAACTTGCATGTTGTGCCATGGCTAAGATGATTGATGGTATTTATTTTGATGAATCTATCGCTTTTATGGAAAAACATGGAATAAGTAAAGAAAATATTTTACCTATTACATACATTAACTCAAACGCCGACGTTAAAGCAAAGGTTGGTGAACTTGGTGGTTTAGTTTGTACAAGTTCGAATGCTAAGCATATTATCGCAGATGCACTTAAAGTTGGGAAGAAAATTCTTTTTGTTCCTGATAGATGTTTGGGGCAAAATATTGCAAATCAGATGGGTTTGAAGTCTATGGTTATAGGAGAAGAGGGTAATCCAAATGATGTTGATATTATTTGTTATGATGGTTTTTGTTCTGTTCACCAACTTTTTACATTGGACGATATTGCTTTTTATCGTAAAAAATTTCCAGGTATTTTAATAGCTGTGCATCCTGAATGCGATCCTAGTATTTGTGATGCTTCTGATTTTGTAGGTTCTACTTCGCAACTCATTCAATACATTCAAGCGTTGCCAGCAGAACAAAAAGTTGCAGTTGGCACTGAGTTCAATATGGTAAATCGTTTACGACCTACCAATACTTATGTGCTTTCTTCTACGAAACCGGAATGTCCAACTATGAATGAAACAACATTAGAAGATGTTTACGTGACACTAAAAGCTATAGATGATGGTGCACCAATAAATGAAATTTTTGTTGATGAAAAAACACAAAAATGGGCAAAAATTGCTTTAGAGAGAATGTTGGCACTATGATAGAAGGTTTTGTTAAAGAAAGTTTATCCCAAGATGTAGGTCGTGGTGATTTATATGCTTTAGTTGAAGAGAGTGTTTTATGTTCGGCAAAAATCATTGCTAAAAGTGATGGAATAGTAGCTGGAGTGAAGTATATAAATACTTTGGCAAAAATAGAGCCCTTTAAGATTATATGGAATAAAAATGATACTGATAGTTTTGTAAAAGGTGATATTTTAGCTGTAATAAAAGGTGACTCGCACACTGTATTAAAAGTTGAAAGAACTCTTTTAAATATTCTGCTTCATGCAAGTTCAATTGCTACACTTACAAATAAATATGTGACTTTAATTCAATCGTATGATGTAAAGTTACTTGATACTAGGAAAACAAGACCACTCTTGCGTGTATTTGAAAAATATGCAGCGCGATGTGGAGGAGCTGTAAACCATAGGATGGGTTTGGATGATGCTTTGATGATTAAAGACACGCATTTAAAAACGATTAAAGATTTAAAAACTTATATAATCAAAGCACGTACCCAAATTCCTTTTACTGCTAAAATAGAAGTAGAAGCAGAAACATTTGAAGTAGCATGTGAAGCTATGGCATGTGGAAGTGATATTGTAATGTGTGACAATATGACACCTACTCAAATTAAAGAAATTGTAAAGTATAGAAACGATAGTTTTCCACATGTACTTCTCGAAGCAAGTGGAAATATCTCTTTAGAAACTATAGAATCTTATGCAAAGTCAGGCGTTGATGCTATTAGTAGTGGTTCTTTAATTCACCAAGCAAATTGGATAGATTTGTCTATGAAAATGGACTAAGTTTACTTATAAATGGCTGATGATGAAAAAACCGAGGACCCCACCGACAAGAAAATAGAAGATGCAAGAAAAGAAGGTAATGTACCAAAGTCTCAAGATGCTTCAGGTGTTATAACTCTTTTTGTAGCTATTTTAGCAGTTTTGTTACTTTTTCCTTTTATGTCAAAACATATGATACTTCTTGCACAGTATTATTTTTCTCTTATTGGATCACCATTAGATAAAGCGTTTATGATAGATATCGCAATTGTTACAGCAAGAGAATTTTTACTTATTATTTTACCTTTAGCAATAGCTGTAGCGGTAGCCGGGGTAGTTGCTGGACTTGCGCAATTTGGATTTCTTTTTACTACAAAAGCGATTATGCCTGACTTTAAAAAAATTAATCCAATTAAAGGGATAAAAAATCTTTTTTCAATGAAAAAAGTTATCGAAGGTGTGAAAATTACTTTTAAAGCATTTATAACACTTGGAATTGGATTTTTATTTTTCTTTTTCTTTATTGAAGAATTACCAACTGTAGCTATGATGAGTCTTTCAAATCAACTTGATTGGTTAGTCGATAAGATGATTATTATTGCATTAGTTATGTTATTTATTATTTTTATATTTTCATTAATTGACTTAGTTATAGTTAGAAAACAATACTTTGATGGTTTAAAAATGAGCAAGCAAGAGATTAAAGATGAAATGAAAAATATGGAAGGGGATCCTCTTATAAAATCTAAAATTAGACAAAAACAGATGGAAATGTCGAGTAAGAGAATGATGGCTGAAGTTCCTAATGCTGATGTGATTATAACAAATCCAACACATTATGCAGTAGCATTAAAATATGATGAATCAAAAGCAGCCCCAATGGTTCTTGCCAAAGGTATGGATAATATTGCACAACAAATTAAAAAAATTGCTAGGGAAAATAATGTTCATATAGTGCAGAATCCTCCTCTTGCTAGAAAATTGTATGATGAAGTTGATGTAGAAAAACCCATTCCAGAAGGACTTTTTGAAGCAGTTGCTGAAGTTCTTGCGTATGTATATAAAATGAATAAAGCAAATTAATTTAAAGGAAAGAAAATGAGTGAACAGGCGAAAATATTACAAGAGATGCAAAACTTAATTATGAACATTTTAAAAACTGGAATTGCATCGATGGAAGAAGCTGATAAAATGGATGAACTTGAGGACTTACTACATCAACAGAAATGTTATATTGAAGTTTCAAATGAAAAAAATTCCTATTTAGGTGAAGAAATTGCATGTCTTTTTTTTGATGATAAAAGCAATGAAGCAATCGATAAGATGATAGAAAGTGAGATTACACCAGAAGATTTATTTGGCTTTGTCCACTACCATTATGATGATGAACATGTGGATGAAAATTTAACAACGATGTTTACAAGATCTTTTATTGAAAATACAAAAAAAGTATATAATAGAAAGAAAGAACCTGAAGATAATGAGAATTTCTGCTAAATGAATAAGAAATAGAATCATTGTATAATGTCGTTGAATGAATGATATAATAAAAAGAATTGATAGTGCGCAACATATTGTTGTTATAACCCATGTAAACCCTGATGCAGACTCATTAGGTAGTGCTAGTGCTATGTATACGTATTTATTGCAACTTCATAAAAAAGTATCATTTTTTTGCGTAACGAAAGAGATTAACAAAAAATTAGCATTTATACCTTGGTTTGAAAAGATTAGAAATTCCTTTCCATCTTCTGCAGACTTTGCTATTGCATTCAATTGTGCTACTGATAGTCGCGCAGGTATTACTATAGGATGCGACTTTATAAATATTGATTCTATGAATACAACTGAAGTTGTATATGCTTTTTTTAAGCAACAAAAAGTATCTATAAATAAAAAAATGGCGACAGCATTATATGCAGGCTTACTTGATAACTCTGATGGTTTTACTTCCCAAAATGTTGATGCGCATTTTTTTAGTTTGATTCAAGAGCTTATTGCTTATGGAGCTGATTATAAAAAGTGTAATCAGTTTATTAGAAACTATAGATCATTAGCTTCTTTGCGACTTGAAGGCATCATGCTAAATAACTTTGAGCTTTATTGTAATGCCCAAGTGGGACTTTTTTTAGTAAGGCCAGATGATATGAAAAAAAGTGGTGCAATTACGCATGACTGTGCATATGCTTTAAAAAAGATTCTATCTTTACCAAGCGTAAAAGTTGCCGTGCTCATTAAAGAAAAAGAAGACTTAAGTATTGAAGGGTCTCTTCTTTGTACTCAAGATTTTGATGCCCTTGTAGTTGTATCGAACTACGCTGGCTGTACGCATAAAAGTGGTACTCGTTTTGAAATGAACAATACTTATACTTTAGAGAGTGTATCTAAAGAGATATTAAAATTAATAAAAAAGGAATTATAACTTGGGAAAAAGTAAATCTACATCGACATTAGGACTATTGCTATTTGGTTTAATCATAGCCGGGATTATATATGTATATAAATCGTCATCATTTGAAAGAGATAAAGCTGTTATAACAATGCAGACAAATGGGTACTGGAATTTAAAGCAGTCCGTTGGAGTTGATATAACTGATGAAAGTGGTGTAAAATCATATAAGATTCTTTTAAAAACTGCTGATGGTGAGAGTGTTATTACACATGAACAACTTATAGAACCTATGAAAACGTTACATTTAGATATTAAGCCTCCACGAAGTGCCTATTCATTAAAAGAAGACAGCTTAACAATCGTTGTAGAAATTAATGACGCGAGTAGTTGGAATTTTATGAAAGGGAACTTTGTTAGAAAAGAGTTTGAATTTATCATTGACAAAAGACGACCACAAACAAGTATTTTAAGTAATTCATATAAAATATCCAAAGGTGGTTCAGCCCTTGTTATTTTTAGAGCTACGGATGATAACTTAAAAGATATTTATATAGAGTCTAACAATAATAAGAAGTTTAAACCACAACCATTTTATAAAGATGGATACTATATTTCTTTACTCGCTTGGTCTTTAAAAGATAAAGACTTTAAAGCAGTGATTGTGGCAAAAGATTATGCTGGAAATATTAAAAAGACACATATTCCTTTATATTTAAAAAATAAAAAATATAGAACTTCTACTCTTAAGATATCATCACGATACCTTGAAACTAAAACAGCACAACTTGCTGAGGAGTTTGTTGAAACACAGGCAATAACAGATCCCGTTAAACAATTCCAAATTATTAATGAAGTAATTCGAGGAAAAAATGAAGATTTAATTCGTAAATATACTTCTGTTGTTTCTGATGAAATGATAGATGACTTTAGAATCAATAAAATGTATCCGCTTAGAAATGGAAAAGTAGCTGCATATTTTGGTGACCATAGATACTATAATCATAATGGAAAAAGAATAAGTGAAGCCTACCACATGGGACTTGACTTAGCGAGTGTTGCAATGGCAGAGATTAAACCTCAAAATGGTGGAAAAGTAGTTTATTCTGATTATAATGGTATCTATGGTAATATGCCTATTATAGACCATGGATTAGGATTATATACACTTTATGGTCATTGTTCAAGTACACAGGTAAATGTTGATGATTATTTTTCTGCGAAGAATGTTTTAGCAAATACTGGTAAAACAGGTGCTGTAATGGGTGACCATCTTCACTTTGGTGTTTTAGTTCAGGGGATTGAAGTACGCCCTCAAGAATGGATGGACTCGAAATGGATTAAACTTAACATCACTGATGTTATTAAAAATGCAAAAGAGATTATAAACAAGAGTTAAATTATCGGTCAAAGGGATAAGAATGTATCAAACTACGATTAAGAAAGCTGTTGAGTTAGTAGGTATTGGGCTTCATAAAGGCTCACCTGTTAGACTCAGGTTAGAGCCCTTAGAAGATAACAGCGGTATAGTTTTTTATCGTAGTGATGTTGATGTAGCTATTTCTTTATCACCACAAAATGTTGTTAATACTAAAATGGCTACGGTAATAGGGAAAGATGGCTATGTGATTTCCACAATAGAGCATCTCTTATCGGCTGTTTATGCTTATGGAATTGATAATCTTAAAGTTATTGTTGATGCTGATGAAGTACCTGTTATGGATGGTAGTAGTGCAAGTTTTTGTATGTTATTAGATGAAGCGGGTATACAAGAGTTAAATGCACCAAAAAAAGTAATGATGATTAAAAAAGACATTATCGTTCAAGAGGGCGACAAGTATGTAAAGCTCTCACCTTCTCCTGATTTAAAGTATGACTTTAAAATTAAATTTCCTCACCCCGTGATTAAGAACCAAGAATATGTTCTCGAATTTACTAAAGAATCATATAAAAATGAAATTGCACGTGCAAGAACCTTTGGATTTTTACATGAAGTACAATATCTACGTTCAAAAGGCTTAGCGCTTGGTGGATCTTTAGAAAATGCTATTGTTTTAGATGAAAAAAAAGTTCTTAACCCTGAAGGTTTACGTTTTAGTGATGAATTTGTACGTCATAAAATCCTTGATGCGATTGGTGACATGTCATTAATTGGCATGAACTTTGTAGGAAATTATGAAGCGATGGCTGGAAGTCATGATTTAAACCATAAGCTAACAATAGAACTTTTAAAAAATCCGGAAAACTTTGAAGTAATAGAACTCGTTGGCGAAAAAACAATGGAACTTGAAAAAGCATATGTCTAAAAAAGTAGATGTTTTACTTATAGCTCTTAGTTCCCCTATTCAAATAGGAATATATGAAAATAATCAATGTATAGATGTGATAAAGTCTACACTTAAAAGTTCAGATATTTTACCAACTCTTTATAAAGAGATATTTAATAGGTATATAGTTGAAAATCTCTTTTTTGCAAACGGTCCAGGGAGCTTTATGGCAATTAAAGTTTCCTATATATTTTTAAAATCTTTGAGTATATTAAAACAAATACCACTTTTTGCAACAGATGCATTTTATTTTAATAAAAATGAGCCTATCAAAGCGATGGGAAAGCTATGTTTTGTTAAAATGGGTTCAGAAATAAAAACTCAAAAATTAGAAATTGCACCAAGTATGGAATTTAAGATTCCCGCTGTGCTAGATTATAATGAGTTTAGCACAACAGTATTACCTAATTATAATATAGGTGCTGTTGGATAGGAAAGTAAGTGAGAATAAGTGTACCAGCAACAAGTGCGAACTTAGGACCAGGATTTGATTCTTTAGGTTTAGCAGTTGATTTGAAAAATGTTGTAGAGTTCCATCCATCTAAATTTTTTAGTGTAGCAATTAAAGGTGAGGGTGAAAATAATCCACGATTAAAAGGTAACAACCTTTTTATCAGTATCTTTAATGAGCACTATGAACGCTTAACAAAGAAGAAACAAAACTTTAAATTTACATTTTATAATAAAATACCAATGTCCAGAGGACTAGGTTCTTCTTCTGCTGTAATAGTTTCAGCGATTGCATCAGCCCATGAAGCAGCAGGTATTAGAGTTTCAAAAAGACGAATTCTTAATCATGCACTGGTATATGAATCGCATCCTGACAATATTACACCGGCTGTTATGGGTGGTTTTAATGCTGCTACGGTTGAAAAAAATAAAGTTTTTTCACAAAAAAAGCATTTACCAGATTATATAAAGGCGATTGTTGTCATTCCTAATAAACAAATGAATACAGCCAAGGGAAGGCTATTGCTTCCTAAATCGTACTCTAAAGAGAATGCAACATACAACCTAACGCATACTGCGGTAAGTGTGGCTGCATTTTTTAATGAAGATTGGGAAATGTTAAAACTTGCTTCTCAAGATAGATTTCATCAAAAAGCAAGAATGAAGACACTTCCGGAACTTTTTAGTGTTCAAAAAATTGCGTATGAGAGTGGAGCATTAATGAGTACATTATCGGGGAGTGGATCTACATTTTTTTCAATGGCATATGATGAAGATGCACCTATGATTGCAAACAGATTAAGTCAAAAATTTCCAGATTTTAATGTTAAAACATTAAATTTTGATAACGATGGATTGATAATAGAGAGATAACTCTATTAAATCAAGTAAGTTTTAGATATAATGGCGAAAAAATTTCATCTACCAATTAGAATGTGTGTTTCGTGTAGAGATAGACATGAACAAAAGCTTTTAGTGAGACTTCAATGCAAAGAAGGTTCACTCGAAGCTTTTAATAATAATGGAAGAAGTTTTTATATATGCAATACTTGTATTTTAAATGAAAAAAAAATCATTAAATCATTAATGCGTCAATGCAGAAGTGGTAATAAACAAAAGCTTGTAAGCAGACTAAAGGAGATCATCACTGATGACAGAAAAAGTTAAAGTAAGTGAAATAGCAGCAGAATTAGGTATAACATCGAAGGATGTTCTGAAAAAAGCTTTAGATTTAGGTATCGAAGCCAAAGCAGCAAATTCCTCAGTAACAATGGAACAAGCTGATAGCTTGATGAAGTTTATAATGAATGGTGAAGCAAAAAAACCATCAGTTCCAAAACTTAAGGTTGTTAAAAAGAAAGCTGAAGCTGAAACTGAAACTCCAAAAGAAGTAGTTGCAACAGAAACAGTAACTAAAGAAGATGTTGTGGAAAAATCAGTTGAGGATGTTACAGAAGTTGCATCTGAAGTAAAAGACACTACAGCTGAGGCAACAAAAACAGAGAGTAAGACTGAAGAAGCTCCTAAACCTAAAAGTCTTATTAAAAGAGTATCCCCTCTTAAAGCTGTTCCTCAAATTAAAAGATCTGGTCTTAAAATTGTCAAAAAGAAAAAACCAAAAGTTGTTGAATCTTACAATTTACCTCAAAAACAAACATCCGTTTCTTCTTATGGGAAAATGAGTGCAGCTGTTTTAGAAGAGTTGGCACAAAAGAAAAAATCAAGATCTGGATCATCGACTGCTAGAAAGCAAGAACAAGGTCGTAGAATGGAGATTTTTGGTGGGGCTATGAATGACGTATCTATGGATATGGATGACCAAGTAACACTTCTTGATTTAAATTCTACTGAAAGAGCTCCTTTACCAGTTGAAGAAGCACGAAAACCTCGTCCTCCAAAACCTGCAGGTAGAAATGGAAATAAAAAACAAGCACCACGTGGAAGAAGAGTACGTAAAGCAGATAAGAAAAAATATAAAAAAGTTGCACAAGAAGATGAGATTATTACTCATGTAGAAATTCCTGAAGATATTCGTGTTTATGAGTTTGCAGAAGCATTAAATCGTCCTATATCTGATATTATCAAAGTTCTTTTTGATCTTGGTATGATGATGACAAAAAATGATTTTCTTGGAAATGATGAAATTGAAATTCTTTCTGAAGAATTTGATGTTGAAGTTACAATAATTGATCCTAAAGATGAATTTACACATGCAGATGAAGACATTGAAGAAGATCCAGATGCAACCGAGAGAGCTCCGATTATTACAATCATGGGTCATGTTGATCATGGTAAAACTTCTTTACTCGATGCTATTCGTAAAGCTAAAGTTACAGAAGGTGAGGCTGGTGGTATTACACAGCATATCGGTGCCTATACAATAGAACAACATGGTAAAGCTATTACATTTATAGATACTCCTGGTCATGCAGCATTTTCACATATGCGTCAAAAAGGTACAGAGATTACAGATATTATTGTAATTGTTGTAGCAGCTGATGATGGTGTAAAACCCCAAACCCTTGAAGTTATTAAGTTAGCGAAAGAATCGGGTGTTCCAATTATTGTTGCCTTAAATAAAATGGATAAAGAAACTGCACAACCAGACATGGTTAAAGGTCAAATGGCTGAGCATGGTATTAATCCAGCTGATTGGGGTGGGGATGTATCATTTGTACCTGTTTCTGCAAAATCAAATATGGGTATTGATGATTTACTTGAAGAAATTCTTACTACTTCTGAAATACTTGAACTTAAAGCAAATGAAAATGCACTAGCAAAAGCATCTGTTATTGAGTCTTCTATAGAAAAAGGTCGTGGTCCTGTTGCTACTGTTATTGTACAAAATGGTACTTTAAAAGTAGGGGACTACGTTGTTTGTGGAGCGGCATATGGTCGTGTTAAAGCAATGATGGATGAAAACAAAAAACAAATTAAATTTCTTTTACCAAGTCATACAGCAGTTATTGCTGGGCTTAATGAGGTTCCAGCATCTGGTGAAACGATGATGGTGATGGAATCAGATAAAGAAGCAAAAGAATTTGCACTAAAACGTCATGAATACGATAGACATAAAGAGCTTTCTATTTCAACGAAATCTTCATTAGAAGATATGACAGCAATGATTGCAGAGGGTAAACTTAAATCTCTTAAAGTTGTTCTTAAAACTGATGTTCATGGTACACTAGAAGCTATTAGAACTTCAATTACTGCACTTCGTAATGATGAAGTTAAAGTAAATATTATTAGTGCTAGTGTTGGTGGTATTACTGAAAATGATGTTGAACTTGTTAATAACTCTGAAAATTGTGTTTTACTTGGATTTAACGTCCGTCCAACTGGTTCAGTGAAAGCATCTGCAAAACAAAAAGGTGTTGAGATTAAAACATACTCAATCATCTATCAACTTATTGACGATATTACTGGAATGCTAACAGGAATGATGGCGCCAAAATATACTGAAGAAAACACAGGTCAAGCAGAAGTTCGAGAAGTATTTAAAATACCTAAAGGTCTTGTTGCTGGTTGTGTTGTTGTTGATGGAAGACTTATCCGTGGTGGTATGGTTCGTGTTATCCGTGAGGGTGTTGTTCATTACGAAGGTGAACTTACTTCACTTAAACGTTTCAAAGATGATGTTGATGAAATCGGTAATGGCTATGAATGTGGTGTTGTTATTAGTGGTTATGATGATGTTATACCTGGTGACGTTCTTGAAACGTTCAGAAAAGTTGAACAAAAAATATCACTATAAATCATATGAGAATGAACATTGTTTCATTCTTATATAAGGAACCAATAACTAATGACTGAAGCACAAATAAAGTTAAAAAGAACAGAGTCAATTTTACAAGAACTTATTCCACAATCACTTGGAGCAATGAACGATAAAAGACTTCATAATCTTAATATTATTGAAGTAAAATGTTCTCGTGGTAAGAGTGATGCTAAGGTCTATATAGATCCAATGGAATACTCAGAACAAGAAAAACGTGATTATCTTAAACTTCTCCGAAAAGCCCGTCCTATTATTGAAACACATTGTTTAAAAGATCAGGGTTGGTATAGATGTCCAAAGTTTACATTTGAATTTGACGAACATTTAAAAAAAGCACAAAATATAGATGATTTATTTAAAAAAATTGCAAAAGAAAAAGAGGAAAAATAATGTCTTTACAAAGTGATATAAATGCATTTGTTGTATCAGTTGATTTAGAACTTTATGATACATCTATTGTAAATGAAGGTGAAGAAACTATATACCGTGTGAGTGTTATTTCTAAAGAAATAAAAGATGGAAAACGTGCTGGTGTCTCCCTTGATTCTTGCGTTGAACTTACGCATATGATTTCTCCACTGTTAGATGTAACCCCACCTGTTTCAGGTGACTATAGACTTGAAGTTGGTAGTCCTGGAATTGAGCGAAAAATAACAACAATAAATCATTTTAAATTAAGTCTTGGTGAAAAAGTATCGATTTTAGCCCAAGAGAAAGTAAAATATCGAGGTGTATTGAAAAAGGTCGAAGGTTCAAAACTTTTTATAGAAATTGAAGGCACTTTGAATGAAGTAGAGTTTAATGATGTTGTTAAAGCAAAAACATACTTTGAATGGTAGTCAAGATATAAATAATACTTTTTTTATGAACCTCGCCCTTCGTGAAGCGTGGAAGTATCAAGGACTTACATACCCTAACCCTGCTGTAGGGTGCTGTGTAGTGGGTGAAAACAACGAAGTTTTATCGGTTGGAGCACATAAGCGTGCTGGACTTCCACATGCAGAAGTTGAAGCTTTGAAGTTAGCGTATATTAAGCTTACCGGTGATAATACAATTGTGGATAGCACTGCGTCAAAAGAAATACATACATATCTTATAAATAATCATAAGAATATCTTTAAAAATATTTCCATTTACACAACACTAGAACCTTGCGCACATGTTGGAAAAACACCCTCTTGTGCAGATTTACTTTCCTCTTTAGGTGTAAAAAAAGTTTATGTAGGTTCTCGAGATAAAAATCCTCAAGCAGCATGTGGTAATGATACACTCTTAGCATGTGGTATTGAAGTGCAAAGTGATGTTTTAGGAGATGCATGTGATGATTTACTTCAACCTTTTAACATGTGGCAAGAAAATAATTTTATATTTTTCAAATGGGCACAAAGACTCAATGGAACAACTGATGGTGGAAGCATTAGCTCGATAGAATCGAGAAAAAATGTACACGCAATGCGTGATGTATGTGACTTACTTGTTATTGGTGGTAATACTGTTCGTATTGATAGACCTACGCTTGATGCGCGTTTAGTAGATGGTAAAGCGCCTGATATTTTGATACTATCACGTTCAAAGACGTTTGATAAAACAATCCCTCTTTTTGAAATACCGCATAGAAAAGTTATGATAAGTGATAATTTTGCACTTCTTAAAAAATATAAAAATATTATGATTGAGGGTACTTCAAGTATGTATTGTCTTGCACAAGATTTTATAGACTATTACCTATGTTATATAGCTCCAAAATTTGGTGGTAAAGAAATATTTGAAAAAGATGATGATGCTTTTACTATTTTAAATATACAAAAAGAGACACAAGATATAATTATGTGGATGAAAAAGGAAATATAAACTATGAATACAACACAAGATAAACAAGAAAAAATAGTCTCAATGTTTGATGATATAGCTCCAACATACGATACAGCAAATCGGGTTATGAGTATGGGTGTAGATAAATCATGGAGACGAAAAGCTTGTGATTTGTCTTATGAGTTTTATGGAAAAGACGCAATAGAAAAAATTGTCGATGTTGCATGTGGTACTGGTGATATGATGGACTTTTGGAATGCACGTGCAAAGAAGTTAGATATTACTGTTAGTGATATTGTAGGTGTAGATCCCTCTATCGGTATGGTTGATGTTGCAAAAAAGAAATATCCTACATTTAATTACCATATATCTAAGGCAACAGATATTCCTTTGGATGATGCTAGTTGTGATATTGTAAGTATTACCTATGGTATACGTAATGTTGTTGAACGTAAAGATGCATTAGAAGAATTTAATAGAGTTTTAAAAAAAGATGGACTTGTTGTTATTTTAGAGTTTATGAAAAATGAGAACCCATCTTTTTTAGGAAAAATGAGAGATTTTTACATGAATAAAATCTTACCTCGTATTGGTGGATTTATTTCTAAAAACCTCGAAGCATATGAGTACTTGCCAAATTCTATAGAAGACTTTTCAACTGTAGAAAATATGCAGAATGAACTTGAAAATGCTGGATTTGAAATGCTGTACACACAAAGTTTTTCTATGGATATTTCAACACTTTTGATTGCTAGAAAAAAATAGTCTACGCTTCTTTTATTTCAATACATAGTTCTCTTGCTGTGTACCAATCTGCTATGCCTTTATCGTTATACTGAAATTCTCTTTGTTTAGGTGGAATTACACTGTTTCGTATTTTTGAACGAATTATTCCCATTATGATAAAAGTTAAAAGTAGGGTAGCTAAAGCGATAAAATAATCGTATAAATACCATGCAAGAGCAGCAGATATAAATGTTGTGAATTGTAAAAATATTCTTAAAAGCGCAGAGATACATTTACATTTCGTTGCATGTAGTTTTGGGGTTGCTTCCATTTGTTCAATAAAATCTGAGTTCATAAAAGAAAGTATAGCAAAATAAAGTAACTATTTAATTTGACTAAACTAATCTGAGTCCCTACGACTCAAATATCTTGATTCTATTTGAAATGATTAACCTTTTCTTGGTATACTCACAAAAATTATTTAAGGATAGTACACATGGCAAAACATCAGTTTCAAACAGAGGCAAATCAGATATTAAATCTTATGATTCACTCACTATATTCAAACAAAGAAATATTTCTTCGTGAGTTGGTTTCAAATGCTTCAGATGCACTTGATAAATTAAATATGTTAGTTTTAACTGAGGAAAAATATAAAGATGTAACATTCGCACCACGTATTGATATCGTAGCAAATAAAGAAGCAAAAACATTAACTATTCGAGATACTGGTATTGGTATGAATGAAGAAGACTTAATGAATAACCTTGGAACAATTGCTAAGTCTGGAACGAAAGCATTTTTAGAAAATCTTAGTGGTGACCAAAAAGAAGATTCTAATTTAATCGGTCAATTTGGCGTTGGTTTTTATGCTTGTTTTATGGTTGCTGATAAAGTTGAAGTAACAACAAAAAAAGCTGGTGAAGATAAAGCTCTTTTATGGAGAAGTGCTGGTGATGGTGAGTTTGATATTGAAGATGCAACGCAAGATGGCCATGGTACTACTATCGTAATGCACCTTAAAGACGATGAAGATGAATTTTTAGAAACATACAGAGTCGAGTCTATTATTAAAAAATATTCAAACCATATTCCATTTAAAATTTTTATGGATAAGGAAAACTTTGTTGCAGCTGTTAAAGATGATGATGACAAAGAGATTGAGCCAAGTAGAACTGACATTGTAAATGAGCAAATTAACCGTGCAAATGCACTTTGGACAATGGCTAAAAAAGATGTAACAGATGATGAATATAAAGATTTTTACAGTTCTATCGCGCATTCAAGTGAAGAGCCATTAAGTTGGGTACACAACAAAGCTGAGGGTGCGGTTGAATATACGACACTTTTTTATATTCCTTCAAAAGCTCCTATGGACCTTTTTCGTGTAGATTATCAAACTGGTATTAAACTTTATATTAATCGTGTGTTTATTACAGACGATGAAAAAGAGTTAATGCCAACATATTTAAGATTTTTACGTGGTGTAATTGACTCTAAAGATTTACCATTAAATGTTTCTCGTGAAATTTTACAATCAAATCCTATTATGGACAAAATTAAAAAAACATCTGTAAAAAAAGTACTTTCAGATCTAGCGAAAATGGCAAAGAAAGATAAAGAAAAATATAATACTTTTTATTCTGAATTTGGAAATGTGATTAAAGAAGGTCTTTATAATGACTTTGATAACCGTGAGAAAATTTTAGAACTTTTACAGTTTAACACTATGAATGCAACTGAAACAGTTATGATTGAAGAGTTTGTTAAAAATATAGATGAAGAGAAAAAAGAAATTTATTATTTAGCTGGTAAATCTTCATTATCAATGTTGAAATCTTCTCCTGCCCTCGAGCGATTCAAAGCAAAAGGAATTGATGTTTTAATTCTTAACGAAGAAGTAGACACTATTATTTTTCCAATGGTAACTGACTATAAAGACTTTAAATTAGTTCCTGTTGCAGATGCAAAATTTGAAGAGAGTGAAGAAGATAAAAAAGCTGAAGAAGAAGTTGCTAAAACATATGAAGGTTTAGCAAAAGAATTTAAAGATGCTTTAGGTGAGGCAGTTAAGTCTGTTGAAACAACTTCAGACCTCATAGATTCTCCAGTTGCAATTAAAATAGATAAAGAAGACCCTTCTTATATGATGGCACAAATGATGAAACAAATGGGACAAGGTGGAGATACTCCTGATCCAGCTCCTATTCTTCAGATTAATCCTAAGCATGAGCTATTATTAAAACTAAAAGAGTCCTCAGATCAAAATTTAATTAATGATGCTGCACATGTTTTACTTGATCAAGCAAAGTTATTTGATGGCCAAGAATTAAGTGATACTGCTGGGTTTATTACAAGGTTAAATAGAATTATGAGTAAAGCTCTTTAGAGATTTTACTTTATCTATGCGTGCTTCTTTAGCACGTATAGTATTTATACCCTTCTACTTACCTTCTTAAAGATTCTGAAACTTTTTCTAATTTTCCTACTGCTTTTTTATGATAAACAGTCTTGTTCTTCGTAGGAACTACAAAAGCAAGCAAGATAAAGATAAAAGAGAATACAACTCCAGTGAGAACTGCTAATACTATTTTTAATTTAAAATCATTCATAAGTTAATTATAACATGTTAAAATCTTATATGAAAATATTTTTTAAAATTTTATTTCTTCTCCTGCTTTCATTAAACACAGCACATACGGTTGAACCACAGATGGCAATTTTATACAATATAATTACAAATGATATGCAAGAATATAAAATAGGTAACACAAAGTTTGTGTGCTCACCTTATGGTGTAATGTCTATTGATGAAATGTATAGAATATCTAAACCAGACTCTACCTGTGCAAAGTCCATTATAAAGTTTTATGAAAAGAGAAGAGATCTTCAATACTATATCTATAGTAAAATACGTGTACAACAACAGTATCCAATAGTATACAAGAACGGTCGGTGCATAGTAAATATTGAAGGAGAGAGGTCTTTGTCTGAAATACTTTTAGCAGAAGGATTAGCTCTAAGGCAACCTTTGTTTAAAGACAAAGAATATTTTTCATATTTTTATAATGCACAAAACAAAGCAAGAACAGAAAAAAAAGGCTTATGGGGAGAAAATATTAATAGAGATTGCGTAGCAAGTATATATAGAAAAGAATAGATACTTACTGCGGATACAATTTTATTTATTTGTCATATAAACCCAAAATTCTTTATGCGTATGTCCTTTGTCGAGAAAATAAATTTGTAAAATTGCCACTCTATAAAGAGTAATAAGCATTTTTGCAAAAGGGACAAACAAACTAAGACTGACTAAAAGTGACTGTTGTTTATCACCTTTTGATGTAATCATCTCTTGCATACCAATATTTTTACTTAAGTATATTCCAAAAAAAATGGAGAAGGCAAAGTTTAAAATAACTCCAAAAATTATATATGCCATAAAGTCCTGTTCATTCATTCCAGCTATCATATTTGTCCTCATTTATATTTATTTGCATATTCTATCTAAATAATCTATTCATAAGTTTTAATTTTCTTTCGTGTGTAAAAAGTTCCAAATGGTATAAGTGAAGCTACGAAAAAAAGTATGTTACATTTAAATGCCCATTTTGCTTGTAAGGCTGCTGGTAACATGAGTACAATTAAGGTTACAAAGAGTACACCATGGAGCATGCCCGCAATTTTTACAGCTATTGCTATTCCTAGTACGTACTTTAGTGGCATTGCAATAAAGAGTAAAACTAAATAGGAATACCCTTCAATAGTATTTATTATTCCAAAATTTCTTACATGTTTCTTTGTCATTTTTCCTCTTCCTTATATAAATTATTTGCGCAGTATATAATCAAAAGGTAACAATATAGCAATTTTTAAAACATCAAAACTTTTGAAACCTTTATTTAAACAGATTTATACTATAATCGTGCGAACAAATTATGGTAAAAAAGGTAATTTATGGAAACTAACCTGATAATAGAGGGTTTTAAATTTATGGGATTAGGAATGGGAACAGTGTTCTTATTTTTAATTGTAATGATAGCTAGTATGACTATAATGTCTAGTGTTATTAATAAATTATTCCCAGAACCACATCAGAATCCTGATGATACAGTGGCGAAAAAACAAGATAATAAAAAAGTTATTGCAGCTATTACAGCAGCAATATCACATCACAGACAAGGATAAAGCGAAGTATGGCTAAAAAATTTATAGATATAATGGACACAAGCTTTAGAGATGGCTTCCAATCAGTATATGGTGGACGTGTACTCATGAATGACTTTTTACCAGCTGTTGAGGCTGCTAAAACTGCAGGTATAACACACTTTGAATTTGGTGGTGGGGCAAGATTTCAATCTTTATACTTCTATCTTCGTGAAGATGCTTTTGAAATGATGGATAAATTCCGTGCTATTGTTGGACCAGAAGCAAATTTACAAACACTTGCACGTGGTGTAAATACTGTTATGTTGGACACAGGTTCAAAAGAACTGATTGACTTACATGCAAAATTATTCAAAAAACATGGGACAACAACAATTAGAAACTTTGATGCTTTAAATGATATTGAGAATTTAAAGTATTCTGGTGAAAGAATTGCACACTATGGCTTAAAACATGAAGTTGTTGTTACGATGATGGATTTACCCCCAGGATGTTATGGTGCGCATACTGTTGATTTTTATGAAAAAACATTACGTGACATTTTAGATAGCGGTATACCATATAGTAGTATTTGTTTTAAAGATGCATCTGGAACTTCTAACCCTCATAAAGTATATGAAACAATTAAAATGGCTCGTGGACTCGTTCCTGAAGGTACACATTTACGTCTTCATACACATGAGACAGCTGGTGTTTCTGTTTCAGCATATATGGCAGCTTTAGAAGCTGGTGTTGATGGTATTGATATGGCTGCAAATCCTGTGAGTGGTGGAACAAGTCAACCAGATATTTTAACAATGCTTCATGCTACAAAAGGTCTTGATTTTGATCTTGGTGGTTTAGAAATAGATAAGATTCTTACCTACGAGAAAGAATTACAATATTGTCTTAAGGATTACTTTGTACCACCTGAAGCTACTATGGTTTCTCCGATTATTCCTTTTTCACCAATGCCTGGTGGTGCTTTAACTGCAAATACACAAATGATGCGCGATAATGACATTTTAGAAAAATTCCCAGAGGTTATTGCAGCAATGACAGAGGTAGTAGAAAAAGGTGGTTATGGTACATCTGTAACACCAGTTTCACAGTTTTATTTTCAACAAGCACTTAACAATGTTATGCAAGGACCTTGGAAAGCTATTGCTCCTGGTTATGGGAAAATGGTACTTGGCTACTTTGGAAAAACTCCAGTTGCTCCAGATCCTGAGATTATTAAAATTGCTTCTGAAAAACTTGGGCTTGAACCAACAACAAAAAATGCACTTGATTTAGCAAATGCAGATGAAACAAAATCTTTAAAACATGCAATAGCGGAACTTAAAAAAGTTGATTTAGAAATTACTGAAGAAAATATCTTCATTGCAGCAGCATGTCAAGAAAAAGGTATCGCTTTTCTTTTAGGAAAAGGTGAATTAAACGTACGTAAATTATCAGAAATGAAAAATGATTGTGAAGGAAATAAAAATATGGGTAGTGGAAATTATACAGTAGTAGTTGATGGTCAAAAGTTTAGTGTTCAAGTTGCTGAGGGTGATGCAAATATTCAAGTAACAGCAGTTGATGGTGAGAGTGTCGCTCCAGTATCAGCTCCCGTAGCTTCAGGTGATGAAGAAGAAATTAAAGCATTACTTCCGGGTAATGTTTGGAAAATAGTTGCTAATCCTCATGACCCAGTAGAAGAGGGTGAAGTTATTATGATTTTAGAATCTATGAAAATGGAAATTGATGTTGTATCTCCTAAGAAAGGTATATTAAAGTCTATTAATGTTGCTACAAATGACAAAGTTGTAGAAGGTCAAGTCGTAGCAGTTGTAGGTTAATGATAGTGAAGTTTTTTCTATTGAAATTATTGGCCATTTTTATGGTCTTTAGTATGAACTCTCTTAATGCAAGTGCAATGGCTTCGGCTGAAGCTCCTTCGACACATAAAGAAGAAACATACCAGTCGCAATCATTTACAGAAATGGTAGGTGGTTTTTTACGTTCTACTGGCGTAAATGCATTTTTGAATCCTGATCCGGACGAATTAGACTCTAGTGGACATAAAATGAGTGATTTCCATAAATCTTGGGGTCGTTTACTTATGATTTTCATTACATTTTTTCTTTTTTGGTTAGCAATTAAGAAAGGGTTTGAGCCATTATTATTGCTTCCTATTGCTTTTGGTGGATTACTTGCTAATATTCCAGTGGCAGGTATAGCTGGTGAACATGGTTTTTTAGGTGTTATTTACCACATGGGTTTATCAAATGAGATGTTTCCGATTCTTATATTTATGGGTGTTGGTGCTATGACAGACTTTGGTCCACTTTTATCAAATCCTAAAACAGCCTTACTTGGTGGAGCTGCTCAGTTTGGTATCTTTGGAACACTTGTTGGTGCAGTTGCATTAACGCAAATGGGCTTTGTTGACTTTACTCTGCAACAAGCATCTGCTATTTCTATTATTGGTGGGGCTGATGGTCCGACTTCGATTTTTATTGCATCGAAGCTTGCTCCTGAACTTTTAGGTGCTATTGCGGTTGCATCATACTCCTATATGGCTATGGTTCCTATTATTCAACCTCCAATTATGAAAGCATTAACAACAGACGCTGAGCGAAAAATTAAAATGACTACCTTACGTCATGTATCTCGTTTAGAAAAATTAGTTTTTCCTATAATGGTTCTTAGTCTTGCAATCTTAGTTCTTCCAGAAGCTACACCACTTATTGGTGCATTTATGTTTGGTAACTTCTTAAAAGAATCGGGTGTTGTTGAACGTTTAAATGATACGCTGCAAAATTCACTTATAAATACAGTAACTATTTTCTTAGGCCTTGGTGTTGGTTCTAAACTAGCAGCAGATCAGTTTTTAGTTCCTGAAACTATGTTTATTATGGCTCTTGGTATTGTGGCATTCTCAGTTGGTACTGCTTCTGGTGTTTTAATGGCAAAAGTTATGAATATGTTTCCTGGAAATAAAATTAATCCATTAATTGGTTCGGCTGGAGTTTCAGCAGTTCCTATGGCTGCTCGTGTATCAAATAAAGTTGGTATGGAGTATGACAGAACAAATATGCTTTTAATGCATGCGATGGGTCCAAATGTTGCAGGTGTTATTGGTTCAGCAGTTGCTGCTGGTGTACTTATTTCTCTCTTTGTAAAATAAGACAAAGACCTTCTATTAAAAAGAGAGATACATTGCGTATCTCTCTTTTCTTTCTTCTCTTATGTATTAGCGTTCATTACTTCTATAATAAGTGGAATTACATTATGACTTTTTGTTTTTTCAATAAATCCAGATGCACCAAGTACTTCAGCTTCTCTTCTATTATTATTTCCCGTCATTGAGCTGTTTACTATAATTGGAATATTTTGTGTATTGGGATTTTCTTTAAGTTTTTGGATTACAGTAAATCCTGACATTTCAGGCATCTCAATATCTGTTATAATTACGGGAACACTCCTCGCATTTTCTTCTAACGCGTATACGTAATCAACTAGCTTTTTACCATTTTCAAAAAGAAGCATATTTATTTGTGCATTTTTGAAAATTTGTTTTAATGCAGTTTGTGCAGTTTTAGAGTCTTCTGCAACAAGAACAGTACCATTTTTAAGACTTTGAGGCATATCTATGCCTTGAATATTTTCAGTATCTTCAAACACATTTACCATTGCTTGTGGAATTACATCTGATAAAAGTTTTTCATAGTCTAAAATAAGACAAAGGGAACCATCTTCAAGACGTGTGTCATTCATAACAACTCCATCATCTTTGAGTCTATAGCTATCTGGTGCATGCATTTCATTCCAGTTTTTCTTTATGACACGGTAGGCAGACATGATTCTAAGTCCAATGACTATACCATTAAAATCACAGATTAAAATATTTGAGCGTTTAATTTCTTCTCTTGAGAGCGTCGTGTCAAGCCATAAAGGAAGATTTAAAATAGGAATTTGCAAACCACGAAGTATAATTGTACCTTCGAGTAAATGATGCGCTGATGGTATTTGTGTTAAATAGTGATTTTTTGATTCAACTACCTCTCTTGTTTTAAAAACATTAATTGCATAAAAAGCAGATGCATTTGCTTCATTTATTCTAAAAACTAATAGTTGAAGCTCGTTATTTTTAGCCAGATTTGTGGCAGCATCAACATTATCTAATACAGACATATAGTACCCTTTTGTTTAAATATTGTTTAATAGTACCCAAATTAAAATGAAATATGCTTTAATGTTAAGTGTTGATAGATAAAATACATCATATTTATTTAAAGGTAATTTATGAAGTATCTCTTTGTTTTTTTATTGCTTGTTACAGCTTTGTTTTCAAAAGTGTATTATTCCAAGGTTGCACCTTATGAAATTCGAAATATTTCATCAAATGTTTCTGGTTTAGTGTTGTCCATAGATGAAAATATGATTGGTAAAGTCTTATCTCATAAGGCTTATATAGTGATTGATTCAGAACTTGACACAAAAGAATTACAATACATAAGTCAAAAAATTAAAGTTATAAATGAGACGATAGTTGTTAATAATAATATTTTAAAAAATTATACTATGCTTCTTGATAAAAAACATAAAAATTATGAAAAGATAAAAGGTTTGAAAATTAAATCTATTGTTGAAAAAGATAGAGAATTTTATGATTTAATTAATAGTCAAAATCAATATTTAAGTACAAAAAAAGAAATTAATAATTTAAAAATTCAAATTGCTGATTTAAACTTAAGAAAAAGTGTATTAAAAAGATCAATTGAAGATAAAAATCTTAGAGCAAAAGGGTTCATTCTCTATTCTCTTGCAGTACGACCAGGTCAAGTAGTTGGTATTGCAACTCCTTTAGCAAAGATTGCTGATATTTCAAAGGCAAAACTTACCATTTATTTAGATCATGAAGATTTATCAGGCTTAGAGAATAAAAGTGTTTACCTTGATGGAATTGTTACACCATATAAGATATCTCGTTTATCTACTATTGCTGATGTGAAAAATATTTCAAAATACATGGCGCAAATTATTATTGATGCTCCAAAAACTTTTTCAAAACTTGTGAAAATTGAATTAAAATGAGTACGAGGACTGCATGTCCGCTTGACTGTTATGACGCATGTGAAATGAACATCATCGAGGAAAAAATTGCTGCCTCAAAAAATACATATACTTCGGGATTCTTGTGTCCCCATTTAAATCATTTTCATAAATACCCTATAATTGAAAAACCTACATATATGGGTAAATCTATTAGTATGGCTGAGGCGCTTATAATACTGAAAAAAATGCTTCTCAATTCTCCTCAAGAAAAAATACTTCATTATAAAGGAAATGGAAATTTCGGCTTAATGCAATATGTGACAGAACATTTTTTTGCATCGTATGGAGCAACTTTAACTGATGGGAACTTGTGTGATGGTGTCGGAGAATTCGGAATACTTCAAGGTCGTGGTTCGAATAAAAATATGCCACTCTCAGAGATAGAAAAGTCAGAAGTTATTATTTTATGGGGGAGAAATCCACATGCTACATCTTCACATTTATTACCTTTATTAAAAGGAAAAATACTTATTGTTATCGACCCTCTTAAAATTAAAAGTGCTAAAACTGCTACGCACTATATTCAAATAAAACCACATGCTGACACGCTTTTAGCCTTAGTGATTTGCCACTTTTTATATGCAAAAAACATGCATAATAATGCATACATACAAGAACATACAAATAATTTTGAAGAGTTTTATGCATTAATACAAACAATCAATATCCCATCAGCATTAGAAGAATTAGACATTACTTTGGATGTAATTATAAGTATTGTAGAAATCATTCAAAATAAAAAAGTGGCAATTATTTGTGGTCTTGGAGTGCAAAAGTATAATGATGGTGCAAATGCAATGCGTGCTATTGATGCTATAGCAGTGAGCTTAGGTCTTTTTGGTAAAGAAGGGAGTGGTGTTGCTTACCTTGGAAATTCTAAGGAGTCTATTGAATCTCCTTTTAATACTAAAGCAAAGAAGGTATCAAAAGTTAATACTGACTTTTCTCTTTTTAAAACAGTATTTATACAAGGGGCTAACCCTCTAGGACAAATGCCAAATACGCAAAGAGTTGAAGCATCTATAAAAAATGTAGAAAATATAATTTATTTTGGTTTATACCATAATGAAACGAGCAAGATTGCACATTTAATTATCCCTGCGAAAGCTTTTTTATTTAAAAATGACATCAGAACGTCTTATTCTAGTAATGTAATTCTTAGAATGCATAAATCGCAAGATAGCTTGAATGGAATAAGTGAGTATGACTTAAGTACGTATCTATGTAATGCTTTTTCTATTGCTATAAAAGATGAAGAGTATTATATAAATCACTATATGAACTTTTCACAAAAAAATGATACGCAGACTTTAAAAGTGAAACACAGACAAGATATCCCCTATAAAAATGGGTTTGATACACAAGACAGAACATTTGTATTTTTAAAGAAGTACCCAGATATGTTTCATGTAAAAAAAGGTCTCTTTTTGCTTACGTCTAAAAGTGCAAAAAGTTTAAATTCACAGTTTCATCGAGAACAAAGTGTTTATTTACATTCATCTCATGGTTTTGATGAGGGCATAGTAATCTGTATTCGTTCGCGTATTGGCAGTGTTGTTTTAGCTGTTAAACATAATGATGGACTGAGAGAAGACTGTGTGCTGATTTATAGTGGTACAAAGGGCGTAAACAATTTAACTACATCTCAGCATTCGATGGATGGAAAATTCGCGATTTATCAAGAAGAGAAAGTCGAAATACAAAGGGTATAGATAATTTTAGCTATAATTTTGAAAAATATATTAGGTACATTATGAACACGAAAGAATTAGATACAAAATATGTTTTACCAACATATGCAAGAGTAGATGTAGAGTTTGTAAGTGGTACAAACGCTACGATTACTGACAGTAATGGTAGAAAGTATATAGATTTTACGTCTGGTATAGGTGTAGTCAGTGTTGGTCATGCTAATGCAAGAGTAAATGCTGCAATTACTACACAAATTTCAAAAATTACACATACATCAAACTTGTATAACATTGCTCCACAAGCAAAAGCAGCACAAAAAATTGTTGAAGCTTCTGGTTATGACATGCAATGTTTTTTTGGTAATAGTGGGGCAGAGGCTAACGAAGGTGCAATAAAAATTGCTCGTAAATGGGGTGAGTCACAAGGTGAAATTAAAAAATATAAAATTATTACACTTCAAAATTCGTTTCACGGACGTACAATTACAACGGTAAAAGCAACAGGACAAGAAGCTATGCATAATTACTTTGGACCATTTCCTGATGGTTTTGTGTATGCAGATAATATAGCGCAGGTTGCATCACTTTTAGATGACCATACATGTGGAGTTATGATTGAACTTGTTCAAGGTGAGGGTGGGGTACAACCTCAAAATAAAGAAGAAGTACAAGCCTTAGAAAAGTTACTCAAGAAAAAGGGTATTTTATTTATTGTCGATGAAGTACAAACTGGCGGGTATCGAACTGGTGCGTTCTTAGCATCGCAAGTATATGAAATAACACCAGATATTGTAACCCTTGCAAAAGGCATTGGAGGAGGTGTTCCTATCGGTGTTGTAATGACTTCAATTAAAAATGCTTTGGTCGCTGGTGATCATGGTTCGACATTTGGTGGAAACTATTTAAGTACGGTAGCCACATGTGAAGTACTTGATATTTTAAAAGAGTATAAGCAAAGTGGTGATTTAGAAATAAATACACTTTATTTTAATAAAGCAGTAAAAAAACTTTATGATACAAACAAAGATATTTTCACTTCGCAAGTAGGATTAGGTTTAATGTGTGGTCTTCGTGTAAAAGATGCGCAAACATTAACACGTATTATTTCACATGCAAAAGAAAATGGAGTAATGGTTTTAAAAGCTGGAAGAAATACCTTACGCTTTTTACCACCACTCACAATAACACAAGAGGAAATTGATGAAGGTTTTAAATCTTTACAGTCTGCTATTAGTAGTCTCTAGTTCACTTCTCTTAGGAGAGGGCATTACAACTACTTTAGATGACTATATATCTGAGAACAAAAAGCAACAATTTGATTACGATTATAAAAATAATAAAACGCAAAGTTCTTTGTTACGGGATTCGTGGATTTCTCCTATAAATATACAGTACACATATTCTAAAAGTAATCAATTTGATGTTGTTGGGTTTAATGAAAGTGCTGCGATTAGAATTGATCAGGCTCTCTTTCAAAGTGGTGGTATTTTTTATGCGATTAAGTTTGCAAATGCTTCAGAAAAATACAACAACCTTTCTATCGATACCGCTAAAAGAAAAATGATTAAAGATACCGTTTCTCTTTTGATGCAAATAAAACAAACTGATTTAAAAATCCAAAAACAAAATCTTAAAATAAAAAATGCACAAATTAATTTAGAACTAAAAAAAGAGCAATATTTAACAGGACAACTTGACTCAGGATTTTTAGATAATGCAATTATAGAAAAGAATACAATCACACAAGCTTTATATGATATAGAAACATCAAAACAAGGTCTTATTTCTACTTTTAAAACCTTGAGTGATTTAGAATATGAAACAACAGCTATTCCACATTTAAACTTCATTAAAAAAGAAGATTTTTTAAAGAATAATCTTCGTATTGATGTAGCAAAAATGCAAATACAAAAAGACTTACATAATCAAGATGTAACTTTAGCAAAGTATTTACCAAAAATAAATGTAACAGCAGGGTATAACTGGAGTAATAGTGATAGCCCATTTAACTTTGGAAAGAATGAAAAAAAATATTATGACTATGGTTTTCGTGTTGTCCTTCCTATAAGTATAAGTACTCTCGATGAGATTCAAGTAGCTAAAGTAAGTTATTTAAAATCAAAAAGAGTTGTTATTGATAAAGAAAAAGAAGTTTTAGCTATTTTTGAACAGGTTATACAAAATATTGACAACATAGATAGAAAAAAAAGTTTAAGCCTAGAGAATAAAAATCTTTATAGTAAACTTTTAGCGGATACAAAAGAATTATTTACTGCTGGGTATAAAACATCGTATGATGTTTCTTTATTAGAAAATTCCTTTATTATTGCCGGGATTGATGAAAAAATTTATGAGTTAGATAAACAGCTTGAGCTTTTAACACTTTATGAGATGTATTCACATGAGTAAGTTTAGCGAGTATATGACAGACTGGTTATATGGTGAAAATGGGTACTATGCAACGTATAAAAACATTGGTAAAAGTGGCGATTTTTATACAGCGGTTAGTACAAGTAAATTTTTTGGAGGAACAATAGCAAAGCATATAATTTCTTTGGTTTCGAGTGGCTTTTTAAAAGAAGATGCAGTTATTTGTGAAATAGGGGCACATCATGGTTATTTTTTAGCTGATGTTGTTGAGTTTATTTATACGCTTAAGCCACAACTATTAGAGACGCTTCATTTTGTGATTATAGAAAGGTTCGATGACCTACAAGAGCACCAAAGAAAGTATTTTGAAGAATCTTTTGGTGATGTTGTTTCTCTAACCCAGTACAAATCACTCAAAGAACTTCAGTGTGAAAATGCTTTTTTTATTGCAAATGAAATATTTGATGCCTTTCCATGTGAGTTATACTTTAAAGACAAAACAGCACGTGTCGATGGGCATAATGTAGAATTTGATGTAGACAATGCTTGGGTAAAAGAAAAAGCAGATAAATACTTTAAAGACAGAGGCGAAATAGCCGTAGGCTATGAAGAGTTTGCGAAAGAGATGAGTGCAGCATGTGGAAAATTTGAGTTTATGAGCTTTGACTATGGTGAAATGGCTGCACGACCTGATTTTTCTTTACGTATATATGAAAAACACAATGTTATTCCATTTTTTGATGAAAAGAGTAAAAGAGAAGAACTTTTTGCAAAGTCAGATATTACATATGATGTTACTTTTGCACATGTAAAGGATGCCTATGAAGAAGCTGATGTGAAGTTTGTTGCACTCAAAACACAAATGGTAGCACTTATAGATATGGGTATACTCGACTTATTAGAGATGGTCAAAGAAAAAGCTGGTGAAAAAATTTATAAGCAAGAGCTTGAAAAAGCTAAGATGCTTATAATGCCAAACTTTTTAGGTGAACGCTTTAAAATGATAAAGTTTAGAAAAAACTAAAAAGTCTTAAAAATCTTCAATGATTTTTAACAACTCTTCAGGTCGATTTGAATTTTTAATAGCATTCTTTTTTGTAATTATTTTTTTCTTTACAAGATTAACGAGCTCTTGGGTCTGCGTTGTCATACTTGTTTCAATCTGGTTAAGTTGCATTTGAGAATAAATTTGATGTACTTTGTCTTCTCGTATTTGATTCGCAATGGCAGGATTGACAATTAATATCTCTTGTGTTGCAACCTTACCTTTTCCTATCTTAGGAATTAAGGTTTGCGAAACGACACATACAAGCGAAGTGGCAAGTTGTGCTCGTATTTGTGCTTGTTCTTGACCTGAAAAAACATCAATAATACGGTTAATAGTTCCAGGAGCAGAATTAGTATGGAGTGTTCCAAAAACTAAGTGACCAGTTTCAGCAGCTGTAAGTGCTGCTCCAATAGTCTCAGCATCACGCATTTCACCGATAAGAATAACATCAGGATCTTGTCTTAGTGCGTATTTTAATGCTGCAGAAAAGGAAGCTGTATTACTTCCAACATCTCTTTGAGAAAATAATGACTTGTTATTTTTATGAACAAATTCTACGGGATCTTCAATAGTAATAATATGACGATGTTCAGTCATATTAATTTCATGTAACATTGAAGCTAGGGTTGTAGACTTACCACTACCCGTTGGTCCTGTTACCAAAATGAGACCTTTTTCTCGTTTTATAAGCTCTTTGAAAATAGGTGGATTTCCGTATGCATCAAGACTTGGGATATCTATAGGAATCATACGAAATGCACATGCTATACCATGGATCGTTCTATAGTAGTTTGCACGAAAACGTCCAATGTCATTAAGTTCAAAAGAAAAGTCAAGTTCATTATGCTCTTCAAACTCTTTTTTTTGTTTGTCTTGTATAAGTGCGTATGCCATTTCTTCAACATCTTTTGCTGTGAGTTTATCAAGGTTAAGAGGACGAAGTTCTTTGTCTAAACGAATCTGTGGTTCACTTCCCACTACAAGGTGTAAGTCTGATGAACCATAGGCTAAAACACTCTTGAGTAGTTTTTTTATATCAAGAGATTTTGTTTGTTCTTCACTCATAAAAAAATCTTTTGAAAATTTTCTTCTTTAAAACCAACAAGAAGGTGTTCTTCAAATGTTACAACGGGTCTTTTTATAAGCATATTTTCTTTTGCTAAGTACTGCACTTTTTGTGCATCATCAAGGTCCATTTCTTTTAGCTTTAAAGTTCTGTATGTTGTACTTCGTGCATTAAAGAGTGTTTTTAAATCTGTTTTTTCTAACCATGACTCTACCATGTGGATACCAACTGCTTTTTCTTTGAAATCATAAAGCGTGTATTGTAAATTATGCTTTTTAAAGAAAGTTATTGCTTTTTTGACGCTATCACAATTTTTTATACCATATAAAGTAATCATATTTACTCTATAATTTTTGGAACGATAAAGAAATTATCGCTATTATTTGGAGCATTTTTAATGAGGTCACTGCTTATTGTAGTGTCACATGCTGGGTTGTCTTCTCTTGTGAATGTTGCTGTGTCTTGCATTGCAAAAGTATCATCAACACCATCAGTATTTAACGCAGTTAAATTGTCTACAAAACTCACTATTTCGGAGAGTTGTTCAATAATTTCTTCTCTTTTATCATCTGAAATTTTTAAAAAAGATAATTTTTCTAATTTTTTTAATAATGCGTCATCTACTTGCATAAAATCCCTTCTACTTAATATATTTTGATTGTAACAAAAAAAAGATATGTATTTGATGAAACTTTAACATATTTTGCGATAATATAGCAGTTATTATATATAAGAGGATTTTTTTTGAGTATTAAAAATGATATAGAGATGGTTCGAGAAGAGTTAACTTCAGAAGAGAAGTTTTTTGAAAAATCAGTAATTACAGAAAAATTTATTAAAAAATATAAAAATGTGCTTATCGGTTCTGCTGTAGTTGTTTTTCTAGGTATTGGAGCAAATATAACGTATGAAGTACAAGAAGAGGCGAGAATACTATCTGCAAATTCTGTTTTAAATAAACTTCAAACAAATACAACCGATGCAGTGGCATTAGCAGAATTAAAAGAAATAAGTCCAAGTCTATATAATGCATTTGTTTATTCTCAAGCTATTGCTAACAAAGACATGCAAACATTAGAGTCTCTTAGAAGTACTCAAACGCAAATTATAAAAAGCCTTGCTGATTATGAGTCTGTGAAAGATTTGTCTTCTTTAGATTCATATACATTACAACAAAATGCAATGTTTAAAGATTTAGCAATAGTACGTGCTGCGATTGCCTTAATCCAAAATGGAGAAACACAAAAGGCACATGCTAAGCTAGCACTTATCAGTGACACTTCTTCATTACAAAATATTGCACAGTCTTTATTGCATTATGGAGTGAAATAGATTTGAAAAATTTATTACTCATTGGATTAAGTATTTTACTTTTTTCAGCATGTAGTACGAAAAGAGTTTTTGAACCTGATGATACTGATGACTGGAAAAAACAAGGAAGTCTCAATAGTTCTTTAGTAGAAATAGGATCGAATGTTGCATTACTTGAAGATAAAAATATTCTTTCTAAAAATGATATAAACGATGCAAGTGAAGTTACTATTGCAGAAAATTTTAGTTTACTCTCAAGTAGTAATGGTTGGATTAGCAGTGCAAACATTGACGGCAACCTAACACTTCAGTATATACATGAAGCAAGTGTTACAGAAAATTTTGCGCTTAAGAAAACTGTAGCAGCAGCAAGTGTTAAAGGAAATATTTTAGCTGTGTTATTTGCAGACAATGATATTGCTCTTTATTCTATAGCATCAAAAGAGTTACTCTTTAAAGATAATGTAGGTGAAACAATTGCTATAGATGCTAGAATCACAAGCCCTTATTTTACAGGGAATCTAGTGATTTTTTCTACACTTAATGGTAAGGTCGTTATTGTTAACTCAAAGTCTTTAAAAAAGTTGCGAACGATAACCGTTTCTTCTGAAGATAATTTTAATAATATTCTTTATTTTAATCTTATCGATGACAAAATTATTGCAGGGACATCACATAAAATTCTTGCAATGTCTAAAAATGAAGTAAGAAAAAAATATGAAATTAGAAATATTGCATACGAAAATGAAGATATTTTCATAGCAACAAAACAGGGTGAACTTATCTCTTTAACAACGGACTTAGAGTTAAATGCAAAACTTAAATTTCCTTTTGCACATTTCTTAGGTCTTATTGTAAAAGATGAACAAGTATATGCTTTAGAAAAAGAAGGTTACTTAATAGTTGCACCACATGATTTGTCTACTTTTAAAGTATATGATGTAGATATTGATGAAGGACTTGTTTTTGTAAGTGATGACACATTTTTTGTAGATGATGCGTATGTTTCTGTAAAGTAAAAACTTGTCAAATGAACTCGAGGCTTTTTTAGAATACATAAGTATTACAAAAGCCTTGAGTAAAAAAAGTGTTGCAGCGTATAAAAGCGATTTAACACTTATAGAAAAAGAGTTAACTAAACCTCTTATTCAATTAGAATTAAAAACTATTCTTTCTCTTCTTAGTAGCTATGAAAATAAACGTACACTTAACCGAAAACTTTCGTCTTTAAATGCTTTTTTTGACTTTTGTTATAAAAGTCATTTTAAAGAAATTTTTTCTAAGGTTCCACTCGCAAAGATACCAAAACTATTACCAAAATTTTTATCTTTTGAAAAAATTATGCATGCCATACAAAACATAGATGTTAGCACATGGATAGGTTTACGAGACTATGCTTTAATCCTTTTTTTGTACGCTACAGGGACAAGAATAAGTGAATGTTTAGCCATGACTCGTAATGACATTGATGGAGAATGGCTTTACATTCGACATGCTAAAGGTGAGAAAGAAAGAGTTGTTCCTATCGCGAAAGCTTCAAGAGTAGCAATAGATACATACTTGAAAAATTTTCCAAAGGAAAAAGAATATGTATGGTGTAACTATAAGGGTGATAAACTAAGCAGAATTTCTGCTTATAAAATATGTAAAAAATATCTTGGAGTTTCTCCACATGTTTTACGACACTCCTATGCAACAGCTTTGATAAGCGGTGGAGCAGACTTGCGCGTAGTGCAAGAACTCTTAGGTCATGCATCACTTCTAACTACACAAGTGTATACGCATATACAAAGGCAGGATCTGAAAAATACAGTAGATGTTTGTCATCCAATGCGATAATATTAGACTTAAGTTTAAATAAGATATAATTATTTCATGAAAGATTTAACAGAAATTCTTATGTTTACAAAAACTATGACACTTCTTTATGTAGAAGATAACGAATCTGTGAGAAAGAGCACTATTGAAATATTCAAAGATATGTTTGGCACTCTCATTATTGCTTTTGATGGTGAAGATGGCTTGGAGAAATTTTATTCTCAAGATATAGATATTATCATTTCAGATATTAATATGCCTACGTTAAATGGTTTAGAAATGTCTGAAAAAATTAGAGAATTCGATAGAGATATTCCTATTCTTTTAAGTTCAGCACATAACGAATCGCATTATTTTACAAAAGCAATCGAATTAAATATTAATGGGTATATGCTTAAACCATTACGTATTAATGAACTTATAAAATCACTGCAAAAAATTCTTATTCAATTGAAACACCAAAGAGAATTCAATAATAATCTTATTTTTTTAGAACAATACCAAACACTCATAGATACAAATAATGCTGTTTCAAAGACAAATCTTGAGGGTATTTTAACCTATGCTAATGACGCTTTTTGCAAGTTGTCAGGATACACGCGTAGTGAACTCATTGGTAAAAACCATAACGTAGTAAGACACCCTGATAATGATGCTTCAATGTATACAGATTTATGGTATAAAATTAAAGTATTAAAAGAATCTTGGCAAGGGGTTATTAAAAATATTTCTAAAGATTCTAAAACATACTATGTTGATATGATTATCACACCTATTTTTGATAAAGATAATACTATTGTTGAATATATTTCTATTAAACGAGATGTTACAGAAATCATGAGTCCCTTACAACAGCTACGCGATTATATAGAATCTGCTAGTAACCCCCTTATGCTTCTCATTAAAGTTGATGGTTTTACTGATATAGAAAGTTTTTATGGCTATAAGTTATCTAAAAGTATAGATGACACTATCGCTGAGAGTCTTTATGAACATATGCCTCGTAGTTTAAATTTTGATAAGTTTTTGTCACTTGGTAACGGGGAATATGTTTTTATTCAAAACTTTAGTGCTGAAGACTCTTTGATTTGTATTGAAGATTTAACAGATGATCTTAAATCGTACCAAAGAGACATGAATACTATAAAGATAGATATAGGTGACATAGATTATGATATAACAATTATTATTAGTATGGCAGATGGAAAAGACTGTTTAGAAAATGTAAAGCATGGTATGAAGTCCTTGGAGTTGAGTAAACAAGACTTTCTTTATGCTAACAATTTAGCCCAAGAAGAACAAAATAAATCTGAAAATAATTTAGTAATCTTAAAAATGGTAAAAAAAGCAATTGATACAGGAAATATTATTTCGTATTTTCAACCGATTGTGTGCAATGAAACCCAAGAAATTCTTAAATATGAATCGCTTGTAAGACTTGTAGATACTAATAAGCAAATTATTTCTCCTTTTTTCTTTTTAGATATAGCAAAAAAAGGGAAGTATTATGCGCAAATCACTGCTATCGTACTTGAAAATTCTTTTAAAGCATTAAGCCAAACAGATAAAAGTATTACTATTAATATTTCAGCACTTGATATTGAAAAGTTAACGACAAGAGAAAAAATATACGAACTTTTAGAATTACATAAAGATGAAACACATAGAATAGTATTTGAACTTTTAGAAGATGAAGATGTGCATGACTTTGATACAATCATTACGTTTATTACTAGGTCTAAGTCGTATGGTGTTCGCATTGCTATTGATGACTTTGGAGCTGGATATTCAAATTTTGAAAGACTTTTAAAGTACCAACCAGATATTTTAAAAATAGATGGAAGTCTTATAAAAAATATAGAAACAGATACATATTCTTTGTCTGTTGTTAAGAGCATCGTTGCCTTTGCGAAGGAGCAAAAAATCGAGATGGTAGCTGAATATATAGAAAATGAAAATATCTTTAAAATATTGAAAAAACTAGGTGTTGAATACTCCCAAGGTTATTATTTTGGAAAGCCTGATTTAATGCGCTAGAATTAAGAATAAGACTGTAAACTTAACTTAACTTAACTTAACTTAACTTATGCTATTCTTATAATAAATATAAATTAAGGGAATTATTTGAAGACAATTTTTTTAGGCTTATTGAGTATTATGGTTTTACAAGCTGGTACGATTCAAGAGGCATTTGAAGAAGCTACAGTTGATGGTGAAATCCGTTCTGTTTATTATTCAAGAGATGCAAAAAATTCTATTATTTTTGGTGAAGCTGGTGCTACTGCTGTTGGTGGTAATTTAGGAATTACAACAAAGGCAGTGAATAACATTACTTTTAGTACGCGTTTTTATACGACAAATGCACTCACTGGTTCAGGAACGGAGTTAAGTAACACTGATCTTGTTGATGAAACAAGTAATTATTCTATTTTAGGTCAAATAAATCTAGAATACAATGACGGAATAAATATGTTTAAGATTGGTCGTCAAACACTCCAAACACCTCTTGTGTATAGTGATGATGCTCGTGTAGTTATAGATACTTTTGAAGCAGCAAGTTTTTCTACAAAAATAATTACAGATACAACACTCAAAGCCTTGTATATTCATAGAAGCAGCGGTTTTGATAATGGTGCGGCTAAAAAAGATTTTGTATCTATGAGTAAGACATTAGGTACAAGTTATGATGAAGGTATGGCTGTATATGCAATTGAAAATGATTCTCTAGCAGATATTGCTCTTCAAGTATGGTACTATGATGCTTTTAAACTTGTAGATATGTTTTACTATGATGTGTCTTATAAAAAAAGTTTTTCTAAAGATACATCTTTACAACTTCAAGGACATTACTGGACGATTAAGTCTAAGTCTGCATATGAAGTGGACACGGGTAAAAAGATAGACTATAACTACGGTGGAGTGAGAGCGAGTTTTATAAACAAGAGTTTAACGCTTCAACTAGCACAAGAACGTATAAACTATGCAGACCAAACAGTGGGTATTCATACTTCATGGGGAATGTATACAGAATATACCTATGGGATTTTAATGGGTTCTGGAATTTATGGTGCTCTTAATGGTATTGGTGGTAACTACATCACAAAAGTAGATGCAACAAAACTAACTTTTAAGTATGATTTTGGAAATGATATAAATACATACATAGGGTATAATATTTATGATGCAGATGGTGATGCATGGATGAGCGATATGAATTTACTTGATGTTTATGTATCTTTTCCTTGTAGATTTATAAAAAATGCTACATGGGCATTACTGTATGAAAATTGGGATAGTGATGGAGATAAAATTATGGTTGATAATAACTTGTTGAAATTAAAATTTTCATATAAATTTTAGGATATATAAATGAAACAAATACTTTTAACGCTTCTGTTTTTACTTGCTAACGTACATGCTAGTGAAAATATAAAGCTTATGACAGAAATATTTCCTCCTTACCAATTTAAAAATGAAAAAAATGAATTAGTGGGAGTTACAGTAGAGATTGTTGAAGCTATTCAAAATGAGCTAGGAACAAAATATAAAATAGTAGTATACCCTTGGTCGAGAGCTTTAAAGTTTACTAAAAAAAAGAAAAATCATGCAGTGTTCTCAATGCTTAGAACGCCAGAACGGGAAAATAATTATAAATGGGTAGGTCCCATTGAAAAACTAGAAATGGTTTTTTTTAAAAGAAAAGGCTCTCAATTAGATATACATTCACTTGAAGATGCAAAAAAAGTGGCTAAGATTGGTGTACCAAAAAATGTTGCAAATCATAAAATGCTACTCAAAGAAGGTTTTACAAATTTAGATGTATCAGCAAGTGGCGGTGATGATATTGTGATGAAAAAACTTATACGAGGAAGAGTTGATCTTGTTCCTACTCTAAGAAGTGCTGCTTTATATAATCTTAAAAAGCAAGGGGATGCAGGAAAAGCAGTACCAATAGACAGCTTTAAAATCTTTGAAGGAGATTTTTATATAGCATTTAATAAAAAAACGGATAATGCAATTATTAAACGATGGCAACAAGCTTTTGATAAACTTCTCAAAAATGGTACAATTGAAAAAATAAAAAAAAGATACTAAATGAAACTATTCCTTCTTCTATTTACTTTTTTTCTTAGTCTTTCTTTAGAAGCGAGTCAAAAGAATCTTGAAAGAATTTTGAATGATATTGCTAATTTGTCTGCACAGGCTCTGTATGATGTAAATGAAGAATCCCTACCTACACTTCTTGCTCCAATTATGCAGCAAAATAAAATGATACAAGCGATTGAAATAAGAGAAAGTATTGATAATGAAATTATTTTTAAGAGTTTCACTAAAGAAAATAAGTTAGTATTTAATGAAGAAATTCCTCAAAAGCAATGTGCAAATTTATATAAAATAAAAAATATTTTTTTTAACAAAGAACAAGTAGGTACGATTAAGCTTTACTTTAAACCTCTATCTTCTATAAATTTCACGCAAGAAGAATACGATTGGATTGCTGCGTATCCAGTAAAAGTTGGAGTGGAAGAATGGAAACATATTATACACTTAGATTCTCATGGTAATTTAGAGGGAATAAGTGGAGATTATATGCGTCTTATTGCTAAAAAAAGTGGTCTCACACTTGTAATGATAGGTGATACTTGGGATACAATACTTGAAAAACTACAGAACCAAGAGATAGATGTTATTCCTGATGCATACTATGTAAAACAGAGAACAGAGTATGCACTTTTTAGTGATAGTTATTTTAAAATAAATAACTATATCTATATAAGGGAAAATGACAACTCTATTACTGGATTCAAATCTCTTAAAAATAAAAAGATCGCTTTGACGAAAGGGCATGCTACTATTGTTGAAATTAAGCAAAAATTTCCCCAAATCGAGATAGTTGAAACAGCTTCTTTAGATGAATCGATAGCGCTGGTTTTATCAAAACAAGTAGATGCAATGTATGATGCACGACTTGTATTAGAAACAAAGATTAATGATGAATTTATAAGAGGAATTCGGGGTATTCCTGACTCTGTATTTCAATCAAAAGATTTACATTTTTTGGTAGTTAAAAAGAAACCTATTCTTCATTCTATTATACAAAAAACACTCAAGTCAATTACAAAAGAAGAAAGAAATACAATTCACGCAAAATATTTCAAGAAGATGAAGAGAAAGAAGATAGATAATACTATAAAAGAAAAAGAAATTAGTTTTATTGGTCTCATGTCTTTAGAAGAACTTGCTATCGTATTTCTTTTATTTTTATTTTTTGCCTATGTTCTTTACAATGTATATTTAAAAAGTGATGTACTTGATATTAAACTAAAAAAATTCATAAAAATTATTATTGCTTTTGAATTATTTGTTATTTTCTTTATTCTCTATGAAGTTGTGGTATTAGATAGGACCGAACATGCTTTAGTTAAATCACAAAAAGAACAAAAATCAATGATTGATGTTTTAAATAGATTTGTTCAAAGTTCGAGTGATTTAACAAATTTCATTCGTATGTATGCTATTAGTAATGACAAAAAATATGAAAAACAATATCTCGAAGCTTCAAAGATAAAGTATGGGAAAAAAGCACGTCCCAAAAACTTTACTTCATTATACTGGGATTTACATAAAGAAAATCGTGATAGGAGACATGCAAAGGGAAAAAAGATATCATTAGAAAAAGTGATAGAAAAAAATAATTTTGCTCAAGAAGAATTGTTTAAACTTAAACAAGCTCAAGAAATAGAAAGTATTTTAATACAAATAGAACTCGAAGCATTTGTCCTTATTAGCGATGCACAAAATTCTCAAGCACTTGATGTATTACTTTCGCCTCGATATTTTCAAGAAAAACATAATGTAATGCTCCTTATAGATGAAGTGACAGCCATGCTTTATGAGAGAACAAATACTGAAGTAGACGTACTAAATAAAAAAATTACAAATCAATTTATTTATATTTTACTTATGGGTTTATTTTTTATTTTGGGAAATATATTTATTTATATTTTATTTTCTAAAAAATTACTTGAACCTATCGGTTACTTGACAAAGGTTATTCTTCAGTTTCAAAATAATGAAAAAATTATTGAAAAAAAATCTTTTTATAAAGATGAAATTGGTGAAATGAATAGAGAGTTTTTCATGATGCAAGAAAAACTAGAAGAACAAACAAAAGCAACAAAAAAACAACAGGAATTTACACAAACCTTGCTGGATTCACAAGAGCAAATTATTATTACAACAAATGATGAACAGATAATGAGTGCAAATGAAACATTTTTTGACTTTTTTGCAGTAGACTCCGTAGAAGATTTTATGGAAGCCTATGAAGCAAAATGCGTTTGTGAAACATTTAATACTAATGCTCCTGAAGGCTATCTTCAAACAAAAATGGGAAGAGAAACATGGATAGAATATGTTGTGTCTCGTACTTTTGATACTAGTCATAAAGTAATGATAAGTATGGGAAGTATTGACTTTATATTTTCAGTGTCAGGGACAAAGCTTCCCGGTGATGAGGGACTAATGTCCGCAGTATTTACAAACATTACAGATATGGAAGTTGCAAAACGTGAAACAGAACAAATATTAGCAAATATTTTACTCCCAGTTCTTATTACTAGTAAAAAAGAAAGAATTATTACCTATGCAAATAAATACGCAGAAAAACAATACAAAATGACCCTTGATGAAATAATAGGTAAAGATATTGACTCTATTTATACAGTCAAAGGGCAACATGAGCATATTGTTGAAGCAATACAAAGAGATGGCTATATTGAAAATTCTGAAGAAGAATTTATAACAGCAAGCGGTGAAGAATTTACGGCACTTTTATCAGTGATTCCTATTACGTACCAAGGAATTGATTCTTATATAGGAATGGTTGCAGATATTACAGAACAAAAAGAAAGAGAAAAAGAGATTGCTGCTATTCATAAACATACACGTGAATCTATAGAATATGCCTCACTTATTCAAGGAGCACTTATTCCTAACAATACGTTATTTAGAAAGTATTTTAAAGATTATTTTGCGATTTGGCATCCTAAAGATTTAGTTGGTGGAGATATTTATCTTTTTGAAGAGTTAAGACATAATGATGAATGTTTACTTATGGTCATCGACTGTACGGGTCATGGTGTTCCAGGTGCTTTTGTTACGATGCTTGTAAAAGCTATAGAGAGACAAATAACTGCAAAAATAAATCATAACCCAGATGAAATTGTAAGCCCTGCAAAAATACTAAGTATTTTTAACAAAAACATGAAACAGCTTTTAAAACAAGAAGATTCTACCTCCATTTCAAACGCAGGTTTTGATGGACAAATTGTCTATTATAATAAAAAAGAAAATATTTTAAAATGTGCAAGTGCAAGAAATGAAATTTTTTATTATCAAAATGATGAACTCCATATTATAAAAGGGGATAGACACTCAGTAGGCTATAAAGATAGTGATATAAATTATGAATTTACTGAGCATGTGATTGACCTGTATACTGAAACTACGGTGTATATATCGAGTGATGGTTTTTGGGATCAAAATGGTGGTGAGAAAAGTCTTCCTTTTGGTAAGAAAAGATTTAAGAAGTTACTCTCTAAAGTTCATAATGAAAAATTGGCTGACCAACAAGAAGAATTTTTATATACTTTTGAAGACTATAAAGGTGATGAAGAAGTGAATGATGATGTGACTGTGATTGGTATCAAGATATAAAATTTAAGGAATTCAATGATGCATATACTCGTAGTAGATGATTCGAAATTTGCAAGAAGTAGAGTAAAAGAAACGATAAGTACCTTTGATATAGAATGTCAAATAGTTGAAGCAGTAGATGGACTAGAAGCTTTAGAAGCATTTAATACAGGGTCATTTTCTGTAATTATGACTGACATAGAAATGCCAAATATGGATGGAATGACGTTACTTAAAGAGATTCGATTAATTAATGATATAATACCTGTAATTATTATTAGTTCAATTGCTAATGAGCAGATTAAACAAAGTGTAAAAAGTGATAAGTATACAAATTATTTGAAAAAACCGATGAATAGTAATAAATTAGAAATGCTATTATTACAAATACAACATAGGTTATCTAAAGGAGAAAACATATAATGAATATTTCAAAAATTAGAACAGTGATGGAAGAAGAAGGTATAGTTTTTTCTTTTTCTGGAATGATTTCACAAGCATTAACTTCATTTATGGTTGAAACTGCTAAAAAACAGTTAGAAGAACGTGGAGAAGATGGAAAAATAACACGTAATATTTTTCTTATTGCTATAGAACAACTTCAAAATATAATGAGTTATTCTAAGGGAAGAGATACTTCGAATGCAAATAAGTATGTTAGTCCTGGTGTAATGGTAATTGGTATTGATAGAGACAAAGATAAATTTTATGTACTAAGCTCTAATGAAATAGTTTTAGAAGATAAGGCTAAAGTTATTAAAAAAATAGATGAAATAAATGCCTTAGAAAAAGACCAATTAAGAAAATTTTTAAGAGAAAAACTTCGTTCAGCAGAAGACAAGCATGACCGTGGTGCAGGAGTTGGTTTTATAGAAATGGCAAAGCGCTCATCTGAAAAACTAGAATATAATTTTGAAGAAATAGATGGTAAACTCTATTTTCATATACTAACATATGCGTAAAAGAAGGTAACTATGGAAAATTTAAAAATAGAAGCTACAAAGTATACACCAGAGATTGACTTTGATGTTGTAAATGGTGCGTTAAATATTACTGGAAAATCGTATCCTGAAAATACATTTGAATACTATAAACCTATAGTAGAATGGATAAAAGAATATATGACAGTTATTGATAATGATCGTAAGATAACTGTTAATTTAGACTTAGAATATTTAAATTCTAGTAGTCTAAAAGCATACTTTGACTTATTTGATATACTTGAAGCTTCTCATAATAATGGTAAAAATATACTGATTAACTGGATTTTTGATGAAGAGAATGATATTGCCGAAGAGACTGGTGAAGACTTTATCGAAGATTTTACAAGTTTAAATATAAAGCTTGTGGTTAAGGACTAGTATATATGTCAGATGATAAATTATTAGATGATTTAAGTACCTTAAAAGAATCATTTATAAGTACAATAGATAAATTAACAAAAGATTTAAAACGAAGTCAAAAAATTATGGATCGTAGTGACCGCCAACAACGTAAAGAATATGATGAACTTCAAGTACAGTTTGAAGAGGTTGAAAAACTACAAAAAGAGATAGAAGAAACACAAAGAGAAGTTGTTTTCACTATGGGATCGATTGCTGAGAGTCGCTCAAAAGAAACGGGTAACCATGTAAGACGAGTGGCTGAGTATACCTACCTTTTTGCAAAATATATTGGCTTACCTGCGAAAGAGTGTGAAATGCTTAAACAAGCTTCGCCGATGCATGATATTGGTAAAGTTGCTATTCCTGATGCTGTTTTAAACAAACCGGGACGATTTAACGAAGAAGAAAGAAAAATTATGGATACCCATGCACAGCTTGGGTACGATATGCTTCAGTCTTCAACAAGACCACTTTTAAAGATGGCTGCAACAGTAGCGTATGAGCATCATGAAAAATGGAATGGAAAAGGGTACCCAAATCAATTAGCTGGTGAAGAGATTCACATTTATGGACGCATAACAGCCTTAGCAGATGTATTTGACGCCTTAGGAAGTGCAAGAGTTTATAAACCTGCATGGGATGATGAAAGAATTTTTAAAATGTTTAAAGAAGAAAGAGGCGAGCATTTTGATCCGCAACTTATAGATATATTTTTTGATAACTTAGATGAATTTTTAGTAATTCGCGATACGATGAAAGACATCGCTTAAAAGGCATAGAACAATTATGGACAACAAAAAAATCGAAGAAATAAAAGAAAATCTTTATATTTTAAATAAATCAAGAGATTTTATAATCACTACATGGACATCACACCCCTTAGTTCATGACATTCTTTTTAAGCATAACATAGAATTAGATATGTTTCAAGTAACATATGCACACCCAGTTTTAAACTACTTTATAGGTGTTATTGATGGTTCACAAGAGATAGGAAACTGCCCAATTATGGTTAAATTAATAGCTTTTTTAAAAGAGAGTGGCATAACAACTTCTGAATTATTCGCAATTTGTATTAATTTTAGAAAGTCAGTTGTAAAGAGTATGTTTAGGTATGATTTAATGTCTGAAGATATGTATGATAATATTAGTTATATATTTGATGCTAATTTTATGGGTGTTTTAGACGCATATGAGAAGGAATTTTAATTGAAAGATTTACATTTAGATGCAACTGCATATACACCCGAAATTAACCTTCAGGTTAATGGAATTATTTCTTTTGTTGGAAAATCCTATCCTGAAAATACATTTGAATTTTATACACCTATTATGAAATGGCTGGAAGACTATTTTGATGGAAGTACTCCTGAGGAAACAGTAGTAAATTTAGAACTTGTTTATTTTAATTCAAGCAGTGCAAAACTTTTCTTTGATTTTTTCGATTTACTTGACGAAGCAAAAGATGAACATAGTATTGTTGTACATTGGATTTATGATGAAGAAAATGATAGTGCCCAAGAAGCTGGAGAAGATTTTATAGAAGATTTTTCAGATTTAACTATTAAACTCATACAAAAGTAAGTACATGATTTATTTAGATGTCAAAAGATATTTAAAAACTACATATTTAAAACCATCTCTTAGTTTTGAATGGACACCTTTATATAATATTCAATTTTTTGCGTTTATTGAAACGAAATATACTTCTACTGAGTTTAATAAAGAAATAAGTGAAGTAAAAGAAGCTTTTAAAGACTTTTTTGAACCTATTGGTAAAGTGGTTTTTAGGTATAAAGAAGAAAGTGGCATTAGATTTAAAATATTTCCTTACTCCGTACAACCACAAAACTCTAAACACTTAAAAAATATTATAAAAATAATCAATAGTAATAGAAAGCATATTAAATATCCTTATCAAGAACAAAATGACCAAATTGCAATACTTGGAAAAATTAGAAGAGAAATCAATCAAGAAATTGGTGATACGCAAGAATCTATTAATGCAAAAGAACTTATAAAGCATTCGATTAGAATCGCTCTAGACTTAGGTGAGAGAGATATAGTTGTTCAGCTTAAGAGAAAGTATATAGTAAAAATTTTTCAAAAAAATAAAATATTAGAAGTTGAAAAAGAAGTTGCAGTACAAACAATTGAACCAAGAAAAGGGGAGCAAAATAGATTTAATGGTTATTCTAAGAAAGAAATAGAAGAAGCGTATACTACTATTTTTAACAAAGAAGAATCCTTGATTGATACCTTCTTAGAAACAAGTATGGACGGTATTTTTCTTGATACGCTTGATTTTAGAGTAATCACTAATAAATATTATGAAGAAAATGCTTTAAAAGTAATCCATAGTGGCATAGCAAAAGAATTAACCAACTATGTTTCTTTTGAAAAAGATTATTTATTTGGGATGTCAGGTTACATAATGCGTCTACATTTTCACAAAATCCATGAAATAATGGCAGTAAGACTTATAGAATGCATTTATGATAAAGATGTGAATGCAAACAAGTTCCTTTCATTTTACAATGGGAATATTATTTTAATCGATAATAAAAAGTATAAAATTCCCTCTCTCGAAACAGAAGATGGACAACAATGGAATAACTCGAGTCTCATAGGAATTTGTAATTTATGGATGAATACAAAAACAAGACAAAAGACATACCAAGCTAAACTCGTAGATACGAATATGAAACTTGATGCATTAGAAAAAAAACTATCTTTTATTAAGCCAGAAAGAGATAAGCAAGAGTTGCGATTCGCTAAAGCAAAAAAAGAATATGACACGCTTAAAGGGAAATATTTAGAAATAGAGTCAAAGTTAGATTATTTAGAGAAAACAAGTCTTAACTCTACAGAATATTTTGCACAACAAAAAATAATGCGAATGGCAGAGCATAAAATAAAAAACATAAAAGTAATTTTACTAGAGGCTAAAACGAGTTTAAAAGTAATAAAAGAATCAAATATGACAACATACTCTGAAGTCGATTATCACACAAATCAAAAAAAAACAATTTATAAGTGATATTAAAGCCCAAAATTTAAATATAAACTCTAAAAATGCACAAATGGACCCTATTATCGCTTCAATAGTAAAGGTTTTAATGGCGAGAACGAAGCTTCTTTAAGTAAGTGCTATAATAAAAAACAAAAAAACAAAGGTTTATTTTGAAAAATTCAATTGCAGATAGTGTAAATTCTCTTCCCCCTCTCTCTCAAACAATTATAGATGTCAATAAAGTATATGCGGATGAAGAATCTACGATTATGGATATGGCAAAAGCAGTGGAGGGTGACCCAATGATTATAGCGAACTTGCTTAAGGCTGCTAACTCTCCACTCTATGGTTTTTCTAAAGAGATTCATAACCCTGCACAAGCAGTTTCTCTTTTTGGTATGAATATGACACGTTCTATTGCACTTTCAAATGCAATAAGAAAGCTTTTAAGTATTGATATGCAACCGTATGGAATAACATCTGATAGATTTGCAGAAATTTCTGAACTTCAAGCTACGTTACTTTTACGATGGTATAAACAAATAGATAAGAAAAAAGCACAAAAGCTTTACCTTGCAGCTTTTTTACAAGAAACAGGAAAAATTTTAATTGCCAGTGAAATCATAGAAGATGATGAAGGAATCTCATTTGCGTCTGAGCTAGAACTTACAAATAATGTAGCGCAGGTCGAAAAGTCTTATATAGGGTATACTTCTTCAGAGGTTTCTTCTATGATATTTAAATACTGGAAATTTGATAGTGAATTTGTAGATATTATACAATATGCAGATGATCCTGCTAATGCTCCAGTGGAAATTAAAGAGTATTCAATGGCTTTAAATATAGTAAAAGCAATTGCTCCCATAAATAAACCATTTTCAGAAGTTGCTATTAATATAGGCTTGAAAAAAGCACATGACGCTGGATATAACCATGAATTATTAGAAGATGTTGTTGACGCAATGTTAGATGAAATATAAGGAAAGAAGAGATTGAGTAAAGTAGTTACAGTAATAGATACATTTGGATTTTTCTTTCGTAGTTTTTATGCACTTCCGCAACATTTAAAAAATGCAGAAGGTTTTCCCACGGGACTTTTAACAGGTTTTACAAACTTTATATCGAGTTTACAAAAAGACCATGATAGTGATTATATAATTTTCGCCATAGATACAAAGGGACCTACTTTTAGAAATGAGATAGACCCAAACTATAAGGCAAACCGTTCAACTCCACCACCTGAACTCATTATGCAGTTACCAGTAGCGATAGAGTGGATTGATAAAATGGGCTATAAAACCTTAGGTATGGAAGGCTTTGAAGCTGATGACATGATAGCAACGGTTGTACATTTAGCAAAAGAAAAAGGGTATACCGTTCGTGTAGTTTCTCATGACAAAGATTTATACCAGCTTATAGATGATGGAAAAGTAGTTGTAATAGACGCTATTAAGCGTAAGTCCATGGATGAAGATGCTTGTTTTGAGAAGTATGGGGTAACACCAAAGCAGTTTACTGATTACCAGTCTATTTTAGGAGACAGTGCCGACAATGTCCCGGGTGTTAAGGGAATAGGAAAAGTTGGAGCTGAAAAACTTCTCAAAGAATTTGGTGACCTCGATAGCATTTATGCTAACCTTGGTCTCATTAAAGGTGCAAACCAAAAGAAGCTCATCGCTTCAAAAGAACAAGCATATATGTCTAAAGAACTCGTTACTTTAAAACCTGATGTACTCGATGCTCTTGATTTTGAAGCGTATAAAATGGATGTTGAACAACCATTTTTAAACATTTATGATGAGCTTGTGAAGTACGAACAAAATGCAATCTTACGAATGCTTCGTGCAAAAAACTTACTAGGCGACGATACACAAACAAGTACACAGTTGAAGCATGTGGAAATAAAAGAAGAATCGAATAAACTTGACTTTAAAGCAACACTTCTAACCGATGAAAAAGAATTAACCCGTGTTTTATCAACCTTAAAAGAAGATACTATAGTCGCTTTTGATACAGAAACAACAGGTTTAGACTATGAAAAAGATAAGCTTGTAGGTTTTAGTTTTTGTATACATGAAAAAGAAGCGTACTATGTTCCTTTTACTCACTTTTATTTAGGTGTTCCTTCTCAAATAAGTATAGATGCTGTGAAGACTGCAATGCGTACAATTTTTAAGTCAAAAGTAGTTGGGCATAACATAAAGTTTGACCTTCATTTTGTGAGTAGATTTTTACAAGACGATACACTTGAAGTATATGCCGATAGTATCATTTTAGCATGGCTCGTAAACCCTGAAAGTGGTTTAGCTATGAACAAACTAGCAGATAAACTTTTAGGTCATACTATGGTTGCCTTTAAGGACACTGTGAAAAAAGGCGAAACATTTGCAGATGTTGATTTAGAGTCTGCATGTGGTTATGCTGCTGAAGATGCGTTTATAACACTTAAACTTTTTCATCTTTTAAACCAAAAATTAGAACTGCAAAGTGCAAAGCATTTAATACATGAGTCACAGCATGTGGAAATACCTTTTATTAAAACACTTTTAGGGATGGAAAAGGATGGTATTAAAATAGATACTGCCTTTTTAGAGAAGTTTTTAGGAGAAGTAAAAACGACATTAGAAGGTCTTACTCAAAACATTCATACCTTAGCGGAGAGTGAATTTAACATTAACTCTACAAAACAGCTAGGTGTTATTCTTTTTGAGCACTTAGGACTTCCTGTTGGTAAAAAAACTAAGACGGGCTACTCTACAAATGAAGCAGTGCTTTCTTCACTCAAAGAAAAACATGCGATTGTTCCATTACTTTTAGAATACCGTGAAGTGTATAAACTTTACTCTACTTATATAGAACCACTTTTAAAGCTAGGTCGTGAAGATGCTAAAAGTAGAATTCACACCTCTTTTGTACAAACTGGAACTGCCACGGGAAGACTAAGTTCAAAGAACCCTAACCTACAAAACATTCCAGCTCGAAGTGCTTTAGGACTCAAAATAAGAGAAGCTTTTGTAGCAGAAGAAGGAAAGACTTTAATAGGCATAGATTATTCTCAAATAGAATTGCGACTTCTTGCACATTTTTCACAAGATGCTATTTTACTTGATGCCTTTAGAAGCGATAAAGATATCCACATGCAAACAGCTATAGCACTGTTCGGTGAAGAAGAAGCTCCTTCTAAAAGAGGAGTTGCGAAAACTGTAAACTTTGGACTTCTTTATGGAATGGGACCTAAAAAACTCTCAGATACACTAGGTATAACAAGCAAAGAAGCAAAAGGAATTATAGAACGTTATTTTGAAAGCTTTCCAACAGTTAAAACGTACTTTAGAAGTATAGTTGATGCTTCTAAAGAGTATGGTTATATAGAGACACTGCTACAACGTAGACGTTATTTTGACTATGAAAATGCAACGCCTATGTTTAGAGCAGCGTACGAGAGAGAGTCTGTTAATTCACTTTTTCAAGGAAGTGCAAGTGATCTCATCAAGCTTTCTATGAATAAAATAGCGCAGGTAATTCAAGATGAAAACCTCAATGCAAAAATGCTTTTACAAATTCATGATGAACTTATTTTTGAAGTAAATGAAGAGGAAGCTGAGCGTTTAGGTAATCGTTTTAAAGAGATTATGGAAAATATAATGGAATTAAACATTCCACTTAAAGCAAGCATGAACATAGGAAAACATTGGGGAATGCTAAAATAAAGAAAGAGTATACCTTCCTTTACTTTCTCGTATTTTTATAAATAAAACTAAACACTTCTGCTACTGCCTTATAAAGGTTGTCAGGTACTTCTTTATCTATTTCTACTTTTGATAGCAACTCCATAAGGTCTTCGTCCTTTTGGATAGGTAGGTTATGGAGCTCTGCAATTTTTATAATATTTTCTGCTGCTTTACCTTCTCCACGCGCTAAGAGTCGTGGTGCATTTTCTTGTTTTACATCGTAACGTAGAGCTGCTGCTTTTTGCTTCATGCTTTTACCTCAAAACCCATGTCTAAAGTGTCATCATTTGCTTGATAGTGAAGATGTTGTAGTTTTGATTTTGGTTCAGAAATACGAATTTCTCTAGGCGTAATTTGAGCATCAATGAGTCCTGAACGTAAGGATGCAATGTTTTGTTTGACTATCTCTTTTAACTCTTTATTTGCAGAGTAAATATGAATGTTTACCTGATTTTTTTCATACAAAGAAAGTGTAACACTCAGTTCACCGTATTCTTTAAGTTTTAAATTAATAGCAACGTTAAACGTATCGTCTTCACTTTTTTGCATGTGGATACTTCCCTCATCCATCATGTCCCAAGAAAAAGGAAGGTACATTGCAGCTCCATTTGAGAGTTGCGATACAAGTTGATAATGGTCTATTTGAAGAGAGAGTTTTTCTATATTTTTAAGTACTTCATTTTGGTTTACATGTGGATTTTTCTGAAGTTCCTCGCTTGTTTTCATAAGAACAGCTTTTAAATCATTTGTTAGAATTTCTTTAACATTATTATGTGGGTGTATTTTTTGAGCTGTTTGTAGCGTTTGAAGTTTGTTTAAAATATGCTTTGTGTCTTTATCATAAAGTACATCATCTTTAGTAATGACATGTTTTATAGTTTCTGTGAGCTTTGAAATTTCTTGAGGGAGTTTCTCTTTTAAAAAAGCATCCACTGTTGCATCAATAGTTTTTATACTTTGAAATATTTTTTCTAAACTCGCTAGAATTCCTTTTGATTCTACGGTAAAACTTTTACGCATCACTAAAGAAACTTCTTCAAGTGCCTCTTTAACTGGCGTAAGCTTAAAGTTTTCAGAAGTTAATACTCTTGGCTCAATTTTATGTTCAAGTACTTCTATAGCACGTGAGAGAGTAGGGCTATGAATAGTATCTGCACTTTTAATGGCAGTTTTGAGTTTTAAAACAAGCGTTTCTACTTTATTTGCTACTTCTTGAAGTTGTTTCGGTCTCTCCTTTAGCGCTTCTACTGTGTCTTGGGGTGTAGCAGATTTTAAAATTTCAGTATTAAGTAGAGACTTGGCTTCATTAACAATATTTTTACTTTGAGCTAAAGGACTCTTTTGCAGTTTATTGGCAAGAACGATAAGTGTACTTTTTAATTCATTTTGAGGGTTTTTTACATCTGCGAGTTTAGATTCTAAGATAACTCCAGAGTTTTTGAACTTTTGTTTTAAATCTAAACCATTATTATTTTTTATCTCTTTTATATCTGTTGTGAGTGTTTTTAGAACTTTTTCAAGTGTTTGAAGTTTTGTGTCTGCTTCTCCCTTGTTTTGGAGAGTCTTTGTTAGTTCAAAAGATTTATTATCTGGCTTCTCTTCTGTTGGAATAGCTTTTTGAAGGTTAAGAGATTGTGTAGTCTGTTGTACTTTTTTAATAGAATGAAGTAAATCTTTAATAGTTTTAGTGGGTTCACCTAGATTGCTAAGCGTAGGATTTTTTTTTATAAGATCTAAAAGCATCTTATCTTTTGAATCAGAACTACCACTTTGTTTTAAAATATTTCCCATAATAGACTTTAAGTCTTTACCCTGAGTAAGTATTTCAAGCTCTTTAATCGTAGCACTTGAAAGCACTTGAGCGAGTGCCTTGTTGTTACTAGGAAGAAAAATGCCAAGATTAGATGTGCTTGTAATGTTTATCATTATTGATTATATCGTTTATACTGGAGAAAACTTTAGTTATAATAATAAAAAACACAGGAATAGTTATGCACAAGCAACTGACGAACGAAGAAGTTATTCAAACCTTTAAAACTTTTGACATTGATAAATTGAGTTTAACACTAGCAACAACAAGTACAACAAATGAACCTTTAAGTAGTTACGCACCCTTTGTTACTTTAGAAAATAATTATTATGTATGTATAAGCTCAAATTTACCACATTATGCAAACATGGCGGAAACAAAAAAAGCACACGTACTTATTATAGAAGATGAAGCAACTGCTGGTCATATTTATGCACGCAAGAGGTTATACTTTAGTGCTCTATGTGAAAGAGAAGAAGATGAAGAAAAGATTTTTAAACTTTTTGATGCACGTTATGGTGAGGCACTTTCTTTTTTACGTGAAATGAAAGACTTTAAAGTGATAAAACTTATACCACAAGAAAAAAGCCTAGTTCTTGGGTTTGGAGCGGCATATAAAATGAATATTCATGGTGTATTAGAAAGTAAAAGTATAGGGCATAAATAAGAAATTATAATGTATTTTTTTATTTGTAAAATTTAGTCGAAAAATACTTGACAATATAAGCCATTTTGTCTATAATTTCGGCTCACAAACACACAGTTGTTTGTTACATATCGCGGAATAGAGCAGTTCGGTAGCTCGTCGGGCTCATAACCCGAAGGTCGCAAGTTCAAATCTTGCTTCCGCAACCAATTTACAAAATGATGGGGATTCGCCAAGTGGTAAGGCACTAGCTTTTGGTGCTAGCATTCATAGGTTCGAATCCTATATCCCCATCCACCCTTAATTCATAAACAATAACTCTAAAGGCACTTCATGAACGATACAACAGATATTACAACACTTTCTCTTCGTATAGTTATTTTTTTAGTTATTGCTGCTGTATTTTATTTTGTTTTAAACAGTAAAAAAGAAGAAAAATAGTACTTCCTTAGACATTATTACAACATATATTTTAGACTCCTCATTCCTTTCATTAAAGTTCATTAATTTTCATCTAAAATATTTCGATATAATCATTTATTAAATTTTATCAAGGCTAAAAAGATGGATATAGTAACAGGTTCTTCAACAGCATTAATAACACCATTTAAAAATGGTAAGTTAGATGAGCAAACATATGCTGCACTTATACAAAGACAAATAAACAATGGAATGGACGCAGTTTGTCCAGTGGGAACAACTGGTGAGAGTGCTACTCTTACTTCAGATGAAGACATAAGATGTATGGAAATCGCAGTTGAAGTTTGTAAGGGTACAAATACCAAAGTGTTGGCAGGTGCGGGAAGTAATTCTACTGCCGAAGCGATTAACACAGCAGCACGTGCACAAGCATGTGGTGTTGATGCGATTTTTTCTGTTGCACCGTACTATAACAAGCCATCACAAGAGGGTATTTACCAACATTATAAAGCTATAGCGTCATCTGTTCCTGACCTTCCTTTTATGCTTTACAATGTTCCTGGACGTACAGCATGTGACATTTCTGCTGAGACCACTATTCGTCTTTTTGATGACATAGAAAATATTTATGGAATTAAAGAAGCAACTGGTAGCTTAGAACGTACTGTGGCACTTCTCTCAGCGAGACCAGAACTTAAAGTATTTTCAGGTGACGATGCTATTGACTACCCGATTTTAGCAAATGGTGGGGCTGGTATAACTTCTGTTACTTCTAACCTTGTACCTGACCTTAAGAGTGAGCTCGTTCGTTTAGCATTAGCTGGTGATTTTGCGGGTGCTAAGGCTATAAATGACAAGCTTTATGCTCTTAATTCTGTTATGTTTTGTGAAGCGAATCCTATGCCGATAAAAGCAGCTATGTATATTGCAGGACTCATTCCAACTTTAGAATATAGACTTCCTCTTGTCGCTCCAAGTATGCAAAGTATGAAAAAAATCGAAGAAGTAATGAAAAATTACGATATTAAAGGACTTTAAAAATGGCTGAACAAATACAACAAAAAACGATGGAAGGTAAAACTTTATTTGTAAGTGGTGGTACACGTGGTATTGGTAAAGCAATCGTTTATGCTTTTGCTGAACGTGGGTGTAATGTTGCATTTACATACGCTTCAAATGCAGATATTGCAAAAGAAATTATTGCAGATGTTGCATCAAAATACGGAATAAAGTCTCGTGCATATAAGCTTGATATTATGGAACCTTTAACCTATAAAGATGTTTACAAAGAGTTTGATGAAGACTTTGATAGCCTTAACTTTTTCATTTCAAATGCTATTATTTCTGGTCGTTCAGTTGTTGGTGGTTTTGCTCCATTTATGAGACTTAAACCAAAAGGACTTACAAATATTTATACTGCAACTGTTGCAGCCTTTGTTGTAGGTGCTCAAGAAGCTGCAAAAAGAATTGAAGTAGCTGGTGGTGGTTCTATTATCTCTATGAGTTCTACTGGTAACCTTGTGTATACTCCAAACTATTCTGGTCATGGAACAAATAAAGCTGCGGTTGAGACTATGGTTAAATACGCAGCTGCTGAACTTGGTGAGAAAAATATTAGAGTAAATGCAGTAAGTGGTGGTCCAATAGACACAGATGCACTCAAAGCATTTCCTAACTATGAAGAGGTAAAAGCAGAAGTTGTTAAACGCTCTCCACTTTCACGTATGGGTGATGCAACTGACTTAACAGGTGCATGTGTGTTTCTTTGTGAAAATAACTCTACTTGGCTTACAGGTCAAACTATCGTAGTTGATGGTGGTACATCTTTTCAGTAGGACTTAAACAGTAACATACGGTTTCACAAAGTATGAAATCAGTGTTACTGCTACTATAAAATACACTATTTGAATTCCTATGTGACTCATAACTTTCTCTATCATTAAAATACCCTCTCATTTTCAAAAATTATCAAACGTCCATCTATAGTAACGTCAGTAAAGTTAAATTCATTTTTTATCCAAAGAAAGGTTTCTTTTGAATAGAAAAAAACATGTGTTGGATCATTCTTATAGTACCAAGAAGCAAAGTTTATTCCCTCATGGTAGGGTTCTGTCATTATATATATTTTAGCATGTGGATGTAACAAGTTTTTTAATAAAGTAAATTCTTTATACGGAGTATAAAAGTGCTCAACAACTTCACATGAAGAGATATAGTCATACTTTTTTGTTAAAAGTTCTGGATAAATATGAAAATAAGGGTCATAATTTACAATACTATAATTACTTTCTTTTAAGATTGTAGATACAATAGCAGAAGCTCCTGCTCCAAAATCTAAACCTAAACTTTTCTCATTACATTCACGAATAATGACAGATGTGAGAGGGGAAACAAACTTTCTATAGCCCATGTCATTTGTATCATCACTATGAATTTCATAACGTGCTTTTTCACTTTTGGTACTTGGAAGCTGTGCAGGGTCAACAAAGATTCCACAACAGGTGTTGCATTGAAAGTATGTTTGTTTTGCTTCATAAAATATTTTTGCAGATGAACTACATAAAGGGCATTCTTTTTTCATAACGTAATTCTATCGTATCAACCATTGATAAGTAATAACAAGATAAAATCACACTACTTATAATTTAAGGAAATTTATTGTTAAATTTACCAAATGCACTTGCCATGTTACGTATACTTATCGCACCATTTATGTTTTGGATTATTTTAAATCCACAGGTGTTTACTGAAAATGGTTTTCATATTTCATGGAACTACTACTTTGCTGCACTTTTGTTTGTTTTAGCATCAGCAACAGACTTTTTTGATGGCTACATTGCAAGACAATGGAACCAAATGACAATGCTTGGGGCTATACTTGATCCACTTGCAGACAAAATGCTAACACTTGCAGCTTTTTTAGGTTTAATGATGATAGGTGAAGCTTCTGCTTGGGCTATTTATATCATAGTAGTTCGTGAACTTTTTATTACAGGACTTCGTACTGTTGCTGTAAGTGAAGGAATTTCAGTAAAAGCTTCATGGGCAGGGAAGGTAAAAACAGTTGGACAAATGATAGCTATAGGCTTTTTACTTATGCATTGGCCATTGGGAACCGAACTTCTTTGGTTTGCAGTAGCACTTACAGTGTACTCAGGCCTTGAGTACATGTGGGGCTTTAAAAATGCTCTTACAAAAGGGGAAAAGTAATGGGTATTTTTGTTTCTCTTTTAGTTCTCTCTGCACTTATATTTTTTCATGAATTAGGGCATTATGCAGCGGCACGTTTGATGGGTGTTTATGTTGAAGTATTTAGTATTGGTTTTGGTCGTAAAATAGCCTCTTTTACAAAATGGGGAACAGAATGGAAAATAGCCATGATTCCTCTGGGTGGTTATGTGAAAATGAAAGGGCAAGACGATGCAGACCCGAGTAAAATAAGCCTTGATGATGACAGCTATAACACAAAAACTCCCGCACAAAGAATTTTCATTTTACTCGCTGGACCTGCGGCTAACTTTGTTTTAGCATTTGTTCTTTACTTCGTAATTGCTCTTGGAGGACCCCAAGTTTTATCTCCTGTTATTGGGAATGTTGTTCAAGATTCTCCTGCATTTATAGCTGGTTTAGAGTCTAATGACACTGTGCGTTCTATGAATGGTATACATATTACGACATGGAAAGAGATGGCTGAGATAATATCACATGCTGATGGAAGCGTAAAGGTAGAGATAGACAGGGCTGGATTTATAGAGTATAAAACACTCACGCCAAAAATAACTGAAACTAAAAATATATTTAACGAAATAGTACAAAGAAAAATGATAGGCATAGGAAGTGCAGGAGTTTCTCATACCCTCGAACTAGGTGTTTTTCAAACACTGTCTTATGCAACTGAGCAAACTATTTTTGCATCGACTATGATTTTTACAGGTGTACAAAAACTTATAATGGGTGACGTCCCAGCTAAAGAACTAGGTGGTGTCATAAGTATAGTAAAACTGACAGCAGACGCTACAAATGCTGGATGGATGAGTGTTTTATTTTTTGCAGCTCTCATATCAGTGAACTTAGGTGTTTTAAATCTACTACCCATCCCCGCACTTGATGGTGGACATATTATGTTTAACTTATATGAAATGATTACAAAACATGCTCCAAGTGAAAAGGTTTTGATAAACCTAACAATAGCAGGATGGATACTATTATTTTCACTTATGGGACTAGGTTTATTTAATGATATTACGAGGTTGATGGGGTAAAAGAATCAATAACTATAACAATTTAATACTAAAATAATTTATAAAAAGATACAATAATTATTAAAAATATAAATACAGCATATTGGAATTTAATTTATGGTACTTATTTCTATCCTTGGTGATTTTCATTCATCTGTACTACCAATTTTTTTTGAATTTAAACATAAAATCACAAAACATATTATTTTGTATGATGATAATAAGTTACTGATGTTACGATAACCTAAATCGTGAAATTCATAAAACTGTTACAATTTCACGCAACCATCAGTTCTCCAACTTTTTGATAAGCGACTTTTAAAGCTTCAATATATATTTTTTCCTTGATAGCAAAGTGATTCATTTTGTAGTTTAAACGCAATTTTTCTAACTTGATAAAGCCACAAACTGATAAATGTATATGATTTCTTTGGGATGTTTCAACTTTTGTTGGGGAGTGTTCTATTTTTAAATTCTGTTTTAAAGATTTGTGATATTCCTCTATTTTCCACCGTCTTTTGTAGATTTTGAGTACTTCATCGAAAGATAGGTCTATATCATTTGTAACAAGATACAGATAAGTAGATTCGCCATCATCGTCGTTTTTGACCACTTGCTTGATAATTCTTAAAGGGTTTTCATACCCTTCAAGATATATCAAACGACTACTACCACCCTCTATATCTATAGTTGAGATATTAACATATCTTCCTTTATTTCTTTCTTCTAAAGTTAGAGCTATTTTTCTATTACTTTTTATTGGGCACACAAACTTCTTTTGGAGTTCTTCTTCGATGAACACGAGGTTCTTAATACTTGCAAACCATTTATCAAACAGGATATACTGACAGAGGATATAATTTAGTTCGAATGTGTACTACTTAGGTGTAGCTCATTTGGACAACTAGCTTGACATCTACCGGTACCAGGAACGGGCGGACTTCATAAGTGCGGAACATACAATACATTTGGAAAAATGAAAATTATTTACTACCATGAAGAGCAAAAAGATTTTCTTGTTATAGATGCACAAAAAGTAATCGACTACATGAAAAAGCAAGATATTTACGAAGGAAATGGCGTAAATATAACAAAATAAAAGAAACATACACTGCCTTTTCTAAAATAGATGCACTACAAGCAAAAAAATCACTTTTAAAGCTTAAATGCTTTTATTTTTATTTGAACTATGGATTTGTTAATTGACAATAAAAGCTTTATTGTATATAATAACGATATACAAGGGAAGAAATGAAATTTGATTGTTTAGATTTAGAGTCGATTGTAGGGTTTGAATGGGATGATGGTAATATTCATAAAAATGAGGACAAACACGGTTTAAAATGGACAGTAATTGAAGAGGTTTTTTTTAATGACCCTTTACTTGTCGTAGAAGATTTTAAACATTCACTAAACGAATGTAGATGTGTTGCCTTAGGTCAAAATGATTTTCATAACTTGGTCACTGTGATTTTTACAATAAGAAACAATCATATTCGAGTAATTTCAGCAAGAGCCATGAGTAAAAAAGAAAGGATAGTTTATGAAAGAACTTAAACAATTACCTGTATTTAAAAATGAAAAAGAAGAATCGTTATTTTGGGATGCACATGATGTAACTGCGTATTTTGATATGAAAAAAATAAAACCTGTCCGATTTTCTAATTTAAAAAAAACGACTAAAAGTATTTCTCTACGTCTCCCAGTTGACATGATAGAAGAATTAAAAGTAAAAGCAAATGCGATGGATGTGCCTTACCAGTCATTAATCAAAATGTTTTTAACGAATGCTCTAAAAACTGCCTAATATAATCTTATTTAATGGAATAAAATGACACAAATAGAATATAAAATATATATAGATGATATAGTAAGACGTGTAGAGTTTTCTAGGCTGAAAGTAAGTGAACATCACATTGTAAAAACAGTAGCTATTAGTAAGTACTCCACCTCTGATGAAATTACGCAACTTTATAACATCGGTCAACGTGCGTATGGTGAAAATAAGGTGCAAGACTTAAAAGCTAAGGCAAATGAACTTGATGAGTTACCAATTGAATGGCATTTTGTAGGGAACTTACAAAAAAACAAAATAAATAACTTACTTGACATTGACCCAAGTCTTTTTCATGCACTTGATTCTTTAGAATTAGCACAAGAACTGCAAAAAAAACTTGAAGCTAAAGATAGGACACTTGACGCTCTACTGCAAATAAACTCTGCAAAAGAAGAGTCTAAACATGGTGTAATGCCAGAGGTGGCATGTGGTATTTATAAACAAATTCAAAAAGAATGCCCTAACATTAACCTTAAAGGTGTTATGAGTATAGGTGCACATTCTGATGATAGTAAAATAGTTAAGAGTAGTTTTGAGACTACACATGCCATTTATAAACAGTGTGAGGGTGCTACGATTTGTTCTATGGGAATGAGTGGTGACTTTGAGTTAGCAATCGAGTGTGGGTCAAATATGATTCGTCTTGGTTCACTTATGTTTAACAAATAAAAGGAAAATAATAATGAGCAATATTTTAATAGAAGCACGACCGTCAATGATGAGAAATAGCCCCTTTACAACACTTATATTTGGAACACTTACACTTGGATTAGTTCCTTTTATTTGGAGAGGTGGTAAGGTTTTAACTATTTATGAAAATGGTGATATTTCGTATCAAAAAGGTATAGCATCACGAGAAAAAATAGAACTTCAAGCATCTGAAATCCGTTCTGTAAAAGTGAAACAGTCACTTTTCGCACGAATGATGAATGCTGGAAATCTTGAAATATATACAACAGGTGATTCTCCCGAAGTTTCAATCGCAGGAATCTCAAACCCGAACGAAATTAGAGAAACACTTAAAAAACTACAAAATGACTAATCAAAACTCTACAAGTATTGTAATAAAACTCCTTTATGGAGTTGCAGGTGTTGCTACTTTAGCTTTTATATATACTTTGGTTATTCCTTATACTATAGAATTTGTAGATGTTTATTTTGAAGAGGGTGTTGGTTTAAAAACTGCGGCTGTTATTTCATTTTTTGTAAGTATTGGAACTGTTGTTTTATTTGCAATGGTTGGTGGCGATGGTTTACTCGGTGAAGTGCAGTATATGTTTGCAGCATTTTTTTCTTTTTGGTTTGTTATTTGGTTACTTGTTGCTTGGATATTTTAGTTTTTATACGTTTTAAATCGTACATCATTACACGCTATGAGAAGATTTTTTTGGTAGCGTACCATTTCTAAAAAAGGTTCTAAAAAACCATCTAAATTCTTTTTCTCAATATTTT